>DAIODL010000006.1:0-23460 GCA_036746815.1 Desulfobulbus sp. | reverse complement strand
GGTGAGAAGGCGCAGATTTCCGCCAAAATTCTGTAGATATTCCCGGCTGATAGCCAATCCCAGACCGGAGCCTTTCATGGACGAAAAATTGTGCTGTTTCCCCTGGAAAAAAGGCAGGAACACCTGGGGACGGTCTTCTTCATCAATACCTGGTCCGGAGTCCTCGATGATAAGATGAGCCCTGCGTTCTTTTTTGCGGATAGCAAGGGAGATCTTCCCGCCATCGGGCGTGAATTTGATGGCATTGCTGAGCAGGTTGTCGATCACCACGGCCAGCTGTTCCCGGGGTGCTGCCACCAGAATGGGTGAGAGCCGGGTGTTCAGCTGGAGATGACGGGAGAGGAGAGCCGGCTGATGCTCTCCGATGACTTCGCCGATGATCTCATCCAGCCGCAGCGGTGCCGACAGGACCGGCTGCTCCCGAGCCTGGGCCATGTTGAAATCCAGGATGTTCTGGATCAATTTCTGCAATTTGCGGCAACTGCCATCCAGAATTTTGACCACCTCGCTCTGGCGCGGGGTCAGCGGCCCGACCACCTCTTCCTTGAGCAGTCCTGTGCCCTCGCGGATGGCCGTCAGTGGTGTTTTAAGCTCATGGGAGACATGGGCGAGCATTTTCAGTTTTTCCCGGTCGAGCATTTTCAGCCGTTTACGGAGCCAGTCCAGTCGTTTGCCGATGGTTTCCAGATCACGCGGCCCGGAAACGGCGATAGGCGTGTTGAAATCCCCTTCCCCCAGCTGTTCGATACCTTGATCCATCTGGTAGACCGGACGGACAAGCAGCTTGATGAACAGTATCATCAGGAGAACACAGAAAATAATGAGTCCAGCGACCTGCCAGATCAGCGCGGCCTCGTTCTGCTGCACCTGCTGGCGCATCAAATCCGCTTCCTGGATCATCAGTTTGCTGCTGAGCCTCTCGACCTGCACGGTCAGCCGGTTGAGATCCTGCAAGGTGGCCAGGGCGTTATCCAGTGTATTTTGCGGCAGGTCTGTTTGAGAAAATCCCACATTGAGCTGGGTGATTAATATCTGCTCTTTTTGCTGCAGTGACTGTACTAAGGTACTCAGCTTATCGTCCGTACGCAGTGTATCAAACTGGTGAAAAATGGAGACGAGGTCATTATGAATTTCGTTGATTTTCACAAGACTTGCCCGACCCTTGAAGGTCTGGAAGAGCCGCACCTCCTGTTCCTGCTGCTGCAGGAGTTCCATAATTTTTTTACTGCCCTCAATACGGTTGACCGAGCGCAACACTGCCACTGCGCTCTGTTGGGCGACGTTGTCAAGAATCTGGATAGAGCTCACCAGGGCCACGATGAGTGGCAGAGAAACCAGAATAAAACCAGTTAAGGACAGCGACAAGAAGGACCTGGGATGATAAAAGCGGCTCATATTCAGTTTGTGGCGAGATAAATGTGGTCAAGCAGCAGAACAAAATCCGCCGAACAGGTCACGCGGTCAATCCATGGGGGGCCCGGCAAGCGTCCCGCCTTGAACCACTGCAGATATTCCAACAGGGATCCCATTATGAGCAACCCTATCAGCAGCCAATGCCGTATTTTTTTGGGGGAATCAATAAAAAAACCATCATATGGTCAGGAAAAAAACAGAATATTAACAAAATCCCAGACAAATTGAAAGGGGCGGGGGGAATGTAACCGGGATTGCCGAAAAAAAGAACGGGAAACCAATGGCAAGGGATACACACAGCAGTGTTTTCCGGGGAAACTTTTCTCCCAGAACGAATTGCAGGAAATGTGATGGAGAAAAAAAGATAATTCCTTCATTGTGGTCACGACATGTGGAATAAAATTATGCGGAACCTGTCGTGTTTGCAATATTTTTTTCGGTTTGACAACGTGCGGTTTTTTCCTCTACTATAGTTGAGAACAGGATGTTTTGAATTTTTTCACAACCAGCCGAAGGAGGTTTCTTATGAAAAAATTTTATCTCGCACTGATACTAGTCCTTTTCCTTGCCACGTCAGCTTTTGCCAAGGTGGATATCAACACGGCAAGCGCCAATGAACTGGCTACCTTGCATGGTATCGGTCCGGCCAAAGCCGAGGCCATCGTCAAGTATCGCCAGACAAATGGAAAATTTACCACTGTTGACGATCTGTCCAAGGTAAAAGGGATTGGTAATAAAATTATTGAAAAAATTAAACCCGAGGCCACTGTCAGCAAGTAAAGTATGGTACATGTCTGACATGCGCATTGGCATCAAACCGTGTGTGCCTGTTTGCTTTTTGGGTGAAAAGTGGCTGCAGAATATGCTTGACGGAACATCGCCGGTTGAGTAAGGATGACCACAATTCTCTTTGAGAGACCGTTACCCCGTTGAGGTTACCATGATAGCTCGTTCCCGTATCGTCGACAATATGCTTTCCCGTACACTGGTGCTCGTCAGTGTAGTCGTCGTCGTACGTGCACGCTTCAAGGCGCCTTAACGGGAAAGCTTCACATTCGCGATTGCAACCCCCGCCGGCGCCTGCCGGCGGGGGTTTTTTTTTGTCCACGAAAAACCCAAGCATCAAAAAAAGGAGAAGCACACCATGTACAGATTAAACGGCGCCCAGATCATCATCGGCTATCTGGAACGGATTGGCATCCGCTGTATCAGCGGCATCCCTGGCGGCGCCAACTTGCCCATGTATGACGCACTGAGCGCCAGCACCAGAATCCAGCATATCCTGGCCCGTCACGAACAGGGCGCCGGATTTATTGCCCAGGGCATGGCCCGTACCACGGGTCAGGTCGGGGTTTGTTTTGCCACCTCAGGTCCCGGTGCCACCAACATCCTGACGGCGGTGGCCGACGCCTATCTGGATTCCATTCCCCTGGTATGCATCACCGGACAGGTGTCCAGCACCCTGCTGGGCACGGACGCCTTCCAGGAGGTGGACACCTACGGCATGTCCATGCCGGTGACCAAGCACAACTATCTGGTGCGTTCGGCCCGGGAACTGCTCACGATTCTGCCCCGCGCCTTTTATCTGGCTGCAAGCGGCCGTCCCGGTCCGGTGTTGATTGATGTACCGAAAAACGTGCAGACCGAGGTGATCAGCTTTGACGCATGGCCGGAAGCGGACGAGGGGGATAACGTGCCCTGGGAAGATATTCCCGCCATCACTGAGGCTGCGGCCATGATCAATTCGGCGCAGGCTCCCTTGCTCTATTTAGGGGGCGGAATCATGCATCCGGAGGCTGCACAGGCAGCAAGGGCACTGGCTGAATGGGGCAATATTCCCACGGTGCTGACTTTGATGGGACTGGGCATTCTGCCCACCGATCATCCGCTTTCCTTAGGCATGCTTGGCATGCATGCCACCCGCGCCACCAATCTGGCCATGGCGGAGAGTGATCTGTTGATCGCCGCGGGCGTGCGCTTTGATGACCGCGCCACCGGTCTGCTCAGCGAATTCTGTCCCAATGCAAAGGTCATTCACATGGATATCGATGCCAGTGAAATCGGCAAACTGCGGCCAGCAGATATCGAGATCATTGGTGATGCGCGTCGCATTCTCACTGCGCTTCTGCCTATGGTTACCCAGCAGGAAAGGGCGGAGTGGCGGGCACGTATCACCCAGCTGCAGCAGGATTTTCCCCGTTTCCAGGAAGAGGATTTTGCTTTTCCCCATCCCTTTGCCTATATCCGCAGGGTGGCCGAGCTCATGGGCCCGGACACCCTGGTGAGTACCGATGTGGGCAAGCATCAGATGTGGGTGGCGCAGGCCTATCCCCTGACCCGGCCCCGTCAGCTCCTCACCTCCGGCGGGCTCGGGACCATGGGGTTTGGCATGCCGGTAGCCATTGGCGCTGCCCTGGCCAATCCGGCCCGGCCCGTAGTGTGCTTCACCGGTGACGGCAGCCTGCAGATGAATATCCAGGAGCTGGCCACGGCGGTGGAGCAGCAGGCCGCGGTCAAGATCGTGGTGTTCAACAACCAGAGCCTGGGGCTGGTGCGCCAGCAGCAGCGCATGTTTTACGGGGCCCGCTATTTGGCCTCCTCCTATGCCATCCAGGTCGATTTTGCGGCCATTGCCCGTGGATTTGGCATGCCCGCCTGTGATCTCGGCACCGCTGCCGACCCGGACGGGGCACTGGCAGAGGCGTTGCAGGCACCCGGTCCCTGCCTGATCAACATCCCCATTGACATGGAGGAGGAAGTTACCCCCATGGTGCCTCCGGGAGCGGCCAATACCACCATGCTTGGAGACAGCCATGCAAAAAACTGATTTTTCTCTTGTTCCGGAGCCTAAACTTATGAAAACGACAATTCTTCGTTTGCAGGTCAATAATCATCCCGGTGTGATGTCCCAGATTTGCGGGCTGTTTGCCCGGCGCGCCTTTAACCTGGAAGGTATTTTCTGCAATGCCACCGGTCATGGCGACACCAGTTGCATGTGGCTCAAGGTGGATGAAACCGACCGGCTGGATCAGGTGGTCAGGCAGCTGGCCAAGCTGGAGGATGTGCTGGTGGTGGAGGCGCGCGACGACGCGCTGCCCCGCCTGCGTGAGATGGAAATGGTGATGGCGCAGATTGAATGAGTTTTCCTGCACGCAGGAGTTGACAAGTTCAGTGATTGCCGCTACAAAGGCAGCATAATTTCATCTTTTTTCAGAGAGTCGATCAGGTTACACCTATGAACATATTACGCGCAGCCGCCGCGGCCATGTATCCAGTTCATGGGCGATCGGTTGCTTGAATAAAAGAGAGCATTCCGCACACCAATCGCCATGGACTGGATACAAAGGTCCATGGCGTTTTTTTATGCTGCCTGGACCGGAAGTGGTTCAGGCTTTTTTGTCTTATCCGCCTGTCCCTCTGGCGTTGGCTTTTATTACCTGTAAAGGAGAGTGTAATGAGTGATGAGATTACCATTCGTTTTGCCGACCGCATGAAACAGCTGCCGCCGTATCTGTTCGGCATGATCAACAAGATCAAGATGGAGAAACGGTGGCAGGGAATTGATGTTATCGACCTGGGCATGGGCAATCCCATGGACCCCACCCCAGAGAAAGTGACGGAAAAACTGTGTGAGGTGGCGGTGGATCCCAAAACCCATCGGTACCCGGCAGCCGGTGGCATGAAGAACCTCAAACGGGAGATCGCGCTTTATTATAAACGCAAGTACGATGTGAATCTTACCGGTGAGGACGATGTTATCTGCACCATCGGTTCCAAGGAGGGTATTTCCCATCTCAGCCTGGCGCTTCTCGGACCGGGCGACACGGTACTGGTGCCATCCCCCTTTTTCCCGGTACACGTGTATGCTGCGGTTATCGCCGGCGCCAACGTCATCCGTTTTCCCCTGCGTTCTGAAGATGAATATCTGCGGCAGGTGGCTTCCATGTGCCAGTCACTCTATCCGCCGCCCAAACTGGTCATGCTCAACTATCCGCACAATCCTACCGGTATCCTGGCATCACGGGAGTTTTTCACCGAAATGGTGAAGCTGGCCAAACGCTATAATTTCATGCTCATCAACGACTTTGCCTACGGGCAGATCATTTACGATGGCGCGGAAGCACCTTCATTGCTGGAGATTCCCGGCGCGCTTGATGTGAGCGTGGAGTTCGGCTCGTTCTCCAAATCCTACAACATGGCGGGCTGGCGTCTGGGCTACTGCGTGGGCAACACCCAGATGGTGGGTGGACTCGCCAAGATCAAGGGCTACTATGATTACGGCATCTTTTCCGCGATTCAGGTGGCGGGCATTGTGGCCATGCGTGACTGCGACGATGCCATTGTCGAGCAGGTGCACATTTATCAGAAGCGCCGCGACGTACTCTGCGAGGGCCTGGTGCGCATGGGCTGGGAAGTGGAACTGCCCAAGGCGGGCATGTTCCTGTGGGTGAAGATTCCCGAACCCTATATCCAGATGGGTTCGGTCAAATTCGCCGTGGAGATGATGAACCGGGCCAACGTGGCCATGGCGCCGGGTGCTGGTTTCGGCGAGGAAGGCGACGGCTACCTGCGGCTGGCTCTGGTGGAAAACGAGAACCGTATCCGTCAGGCATTGAAGCAGATGAAGCGGGCGCTTTCCGATATCGACCAGGAGGTCAAGGCCGGGACTTTTGAGCTGAAACCCTGATCCGGGGAAGGTTTCTGAATGAACAAAGCGGGCCCCGGAAGGGACCCGCTTTTTTATTCAGTAGAGCTTGAGCAGTTTATCGAGCTCTTCTGTTTTCATGGAAAAACTGTGTTCAGTGGCAGGAAAACGCCGCTCTTCCACCTCACGTTTGTATTCGCGGAAGGCTTCCAGGGCAATTGGGTTCAGTTTGGCATACTGCTTCACGAATTTGGGGGTGAAACGGTCATACAACCCAACGAGATCGTGCATCACCAGCACCTGGCCATCACAGGAAGGTCCGGCACCAATGCCGATGGTGGGAATCTGCACCGTCTCGGTGATGCGTTCGGCCAGGGGGGCGGGGATGGCCTCCAGCACTATGGAAAAGCAGCCCGCGTCTTCAAGCGCTTTGGCATCGTCCACCAGTTGCTTTGCGGCATGGGCGTCTTTGCCCTGCACCTTGAATCCGCCCAGACTGGTTGCGGTCTGCGGCGTCAGGCCGATATGGCCCTGCATGGGGATGCCCGCCTCAACAATGGCTGCCACGGTTTTCGCCATGCGCACTCCGCCTTCCAGTTTCACCGCATCGGCGTGGCCCTCCTTGATGAGACGGGTGGCGTTGGTGATGGCGTCATAAATGGAG
This sequence comes from Desulfobulbus sp., assembly GCA_036746815.1. Classification (GTDB taxonomy): domain Bacteria; phylum Desulfobacterota; class Desulfobulbia; order Desulfobulbales; family Desulfobulbaceae; genus Desulfobulbus. The sequence continues at coordinate 16,738 of DAIODL010000006.1, read as the reverse complement.
GCGTTATACGAGCCAAAGGGCATGTCGGTCACTACCAGGGCCCGCTCCACACCCCGCACCACGGCTTTCGTGTGGTGGATCATATCTTCCATGGTCACGGAAACCGTACTCTCGTAACCGAGCACCACCATGCCCAGGCTGTCGCCCACCAGCAGCACGTCAATCTCCGCAGCATCCGCGATACGAGCCCAGGGGTAATCGTAGGCGGTGAGTTCGGCGATGGGGGTGCCATGCTTGCGATTTTTGATGTCCGGAATGGTCAGCTTGTTTGCCATGACGTCTCCTTGCAAAGGGATAACTGCATGCTGGTTAAAGGGAATTGATACGTGATTCGGCAGTGGCTTCCATGGCCTTGATCAGTTGCGTGAGCAGCTGGTTCACCGGAGTGGGCACACCCACTTCCCGGCCTTTGGCAACCACCGCGCCGTTGATGGCGTCGATTTCCGTGGTCCGTCCGCGCAGAATGTCCTGCAGCATGGAGCTGCGATTGCTGCCACACTGCTCGCACAACTTGCGCATGCGCAGGATTTCGGCATCGTGGTCAAAGGGAACACCCAGAGCCGCCGCCACATGGAGTGCCTCATCCACTGCCTGGTTGAACAGGACTTCACAGGCTGGCTCCGCAAGGATAATGCCGTTTTGCACCCGCAAAAGGGCGGTGAGTGCGTTCAGCCCCACATTGATAAGCAGTTTCTTCCAGAGCACCAGAGGCAGATTATCCTCAATCTGCACCGGCATGGATGCCTGCAGAAATATTTCGGCAATGGCTGCGAGTTTTGTTTTCTGATCAGGAAAGCCCGGCGCCGGGGCCAGCGTGGTAGGACCTTCACCGGCATTGACGATTTCCCCGCTGTCCAGAAGCGTGGCTGCCTGGGTGGAGGTGCCGGCGGTGACGAGCGCGGGATCGAGGAATTCTGTGATCTGTTCCAGATTGCCCAGCCCGTTTTGCAGGGTAATGACCAGCCCGTCCTCTGCCAGCATGCGCGCGGCGGTTTGGGCCGCATCCTTGGTTCCGTTTATTTTGGTACAGATGAAGATAACATCAGCCGGAGCTGCGACCGTATCCTGAGAGGAAACAGCGTGGACCCGGGTGGTATGCGCCTGTCCCGCAATATCGATCCAGCGTAGACCGTCACGGTTTATTTTTTTTGCCTGCGGCTTATGATGTGTGCAGAGGCAGACGTCGGCCACGGAAGCAAGCCGGGCGGCATACACTCCGCCAAGGGCGCCGGCACCGATGATGGCGATTTTCATAGTGTGTTCCTGAAGGCTGGAAATCATTTCACCTGATGTCCTGGAACGAAATGTTGATCTTTATATAAAGAACACGGAAAAAGATCAACCCGAAGAGGACAAATGGATTTCCGCATCGGCGCACTATCAGTTCTCAGACGCTTTTTTTTGCCTCCCGTCCGAGAATGATTATCCTGTAAGATGTTTGATGGTTCACTGCTTATTCTCCCTTGCCCAGGAGGTGGTTTTATGAAGATACTCATCACCGGTGGAACGGGTTTTGTCGGCACGGCTCTTACCCTGCGCCTTTTAGAGCTGGGCCATGAGGTGACAGCACTGGGGAGCCGCAGCCGATGTTCACTGTCTGCCCAGACCGGATTCACCTACGTGAGCGCGGATACTACTCAGCCGGGTGCCTGGCAGCAGCTGGTACCCGCGCAGGATGCCTTCATCAATCTCGCGGGGCGCTCAGTGTTTCATCTGTGGAGTGAGAGCTACAAAAAAAAGATGTATGACAGTCGCATCCTCACTACCCGCAATTTGGTTGATGCTTTGCCGCAGGAAACGCGGACAATCCTTCTGAGCACTTCGGCTGCAGGGTATTATGGTGACGGTGGCGAGGAGGAAAAGACCGAGACCAGTCGCGAGGGCAGTGATTTTTTAAGCATGGTCTGCCGGGACTGGGAGGCCGAGGCGGAAAAGGCCACAGCCAAGGGTGCCCGCGTGGCCATGATGCGGTTTGGCGTTGTCCTGGGGGAAAACGGCGGCGCCCTGGCCACCATGGCGCTGCCCTTCAAGCTTGGCCTGGGTGGTCCCATTGGCAGCGGTAATCAGTGGTTTCCCTGGATTCACCTGGACGATGTCATCGGTGCCATACTTTTTCTCCTGAGTGCCGAAGAAAGCCGCGGTCCTTTTAATTTCACCGCGCCGGTGCCGGTGCGGCAAAAGGAATTTGCCCGCCAGCTGGGTGCGGCCTATCATCGTCCGGCCCTGCTGCCAACCCCTGCCTTTGTCATGCGCACGCTCTTGGGCGAGTTTGGCCGTTCGCTGCTGCAGGGGCAGAAGGTGCTGCCCCGGGCGCTGGCGCAGAGCGGTTACGTGTTTGCGTATCAGGATCTGGACGCAGCCCTTGGTGATCTGGTGAGGACGGGGAAGGACTGATTATGGGGCAGTTTCATAAAGCATCGACCTTTCCTGGTTCCGCGCAGGAACTGTACGAATGGCATAAACGGCCGGGCGCCCTGGAGCGGCTGATTCCGCCCTGGGAAAACACGAGCGTCGTCAGCCGCACCGGTACCATCGACCCCGGCGGACGGGTGGTGATGCGCATGCATGCCGGACTCGTTCCCTATCTGTGGCACGCCCGGCACATTGAGAATCATCCGGGCGTGATGTTCCGGGATATCCAGGAGAAGGGCCCCTTTGCCTCCTGGACGCATACGCACCGTTTTGCCGACACGGCCGCAGGCGCGGAGCTGATTGATGAAATTGACTACGGCTTCCCGCTGCCAGCATTGGTACCAGGGTTTGCCGACCGCATGGTGCAGAAGACACTGGCGCGGGTGTTTCGCTACCGGCATACCACTCTGCGGGAAGATCTGCTTCTGCATGAAAGATGCAGCCGCGAACCCCTGCGCATCCTGATAACCGGCGCCAGCGGTGTGCTCGGTTCCGCTCTGCGGCCGCTGTTGACCACCGGCGGGCACGAGGTGTGGACTCTGGTCCGACGCGAGCCTGATCGCAGCCGGAATGAAATTTACTGGGATCCGGGTAGTGAACAGCTGAATTTAAGCGGCCTGCCACCCTTTGACGGCGTCATTCATCTGGCCGGGGACAACATTGGTCAGGGGCGCTGGAGCCAGGAGAAGAAAAAACGGGTCATCGACAGCCGTGTGCAGGGTACCGGGCTTATTGCCCGCACCCTGGCCGCGCAGCCGGTGAAGCCCCGGGTGTTTCTCAGCGCCTCGGCTGTGGGCTTTTACGGCAACTGTCTGGACTGCTGCATGCGCGAGGAAGACCGGGCAGGAGGTGATTTTATCTCCGATGTCTGCGCCTTGTGGGAGCATTCGGCGCGTCCCGCAGAGGATGCGGGTATCCGCACCGTGTTCATGCGTATCGGAGTGGTGCTCAGTCCGCGCGGTGGCGCCCTGGAGCGGCTGATGGCTACCGCAGCCATTGGCTTTTTTCGCCGTTTTGGCGAGGGAAATCAATATATCAGCTGGATCAGCGTCAACGACATGGTGGGCGCCATCCTTCATACCTTGACCTGTCCACAGCTGGAAGGGCCGGTGAATATTGCGTCACCTGAACCGGTCACCAACGCGGAACTCATGCGGAGCCTAGCGCGGGTGCTGCACCGGCCGCTGCTGCCGGCGGTGCCGGCTGGCCTGCTCAAAAGCGTATATGGGCAGATGGCCTCGGAGGTGCTGCTGGGCGGCTGCCGGGTGTCCACGGATAAACTGCAGCAGTCCGGCTACCGGTTTCGTCATCCCGGGCTGGAGACCGCTCTGCGGCACCTGCTGGGGCATGAAACTTGCGAGGAGCCGCGGCCTTGAGCTGGAAATTGAAGACTTTGCTGCTGGTCATGATGACCACGGCCCTGGCCTGCGGCTTCATGCACCATGTGGTACCGCGTTCGGTGGTGAATTTCGAGCGGCTGCATATCTTCCTCTTCAACCTCTGCAGCGGCGGTACGCTGCTTTTGTATTTCACTGAAGGACGACCAGCCCTTTCCCGCCGCGTGCAGATTTTTCTGGTGCTGGCGCTCGCCTTTGCGCTGAGCGCCTTCATGCAGTGGTATGTTGCGGCCATGGTCATTCCCCTGGTACTATCCTATTTGGTAGAACAGGTGCGCATTGACCATTTTGGCAGCCGTTTCCCCAGGGGTTTGTTTTCCTTTCATGAACCAGTGCCACGCAAGTTTCACCAGGCGGCTCTGCTTTGCCTGTCCATTGGCCTCAGTCTCTCCAGCGTGGTGATTCTCAATGATATCTATCTGCATGTGGTGACAATTAAAAAACTGCAGCTCGATACCTTTTTCCTGGGCTTTTCCTTTCCGATCTCCCTGATTTCCATGTCCGTCATTTTCAGCCTCATGAAGAACAGGACGCAGCAGGTGATCTCCCTGCTCAAGGAGTTGTCGTTCTGGATTATCAACCTGGGGGTGATCATTTTTTTTCTGTTCATCCTGGCGGGCTGGTTTTCCGCCCAGGTTGCCATTTCCCTGATCCTTTTTGTCACCGTGGTGTTGATTTTCTCGCTCTACTGGCGCGATGGGATTCCCTTGCAGCAGAAGGCGTTTTTATCCTCAGGCATTCTTTTTCTGATGGTGACCTCAATCACCGGGATCGCGTATATTTTTCTTTCCTTCTCCGCCTATTACATTCCCGCCTACAGCGAACCGCTGATCCGGCTGCATGCCTTTACGTCGCTGTATGGCTGGAATTTGAGCGGGCTTGCGGTGATCAGCAGGCATAATGATTTTCCGCTCAAGCTGCATTCCCGGCCCGTGATTCTGCTGCACTGGCTGACCGTGCTGATCCTTTGCCCGTTGGGCTATTTTATCCCAGTCTTCGCGGTAATTGCCGTGGTGGCCTATGCGGTTTTGTTGCTGCGGCTCTTTTTTAATCAGGGAACGCCTGATCAGTCGCTGGTCGCGGAACAGCAGGGCATTTTGCATGGTGCGCAGGAGGGGAGTGTGCCGCAGGTATGAACCGGAAAGCCTGTGAAGATAGGAACGCAGGCAGCGGCAGGCAATGATTGTGGAGGTTGATGTATGAAACGAACGATTGTGCGGGAAGAGGCGGACTTTGCCCAGGCGGCGGCAACCATGAAACAGGCTCGCAAGGTGGGTGCGCTTACCGGTGCCGGGATTTCCGTGGGCAGCGGCATTCCTGATTTCCGCAGCCCCGGCGGCCTGTGGACCGTGTTTAATCCCGATGAATACGCTACCCAGGATGTGTTCGAGCGGAATCCTGCCAAGGCCTGGAAACTGTTCCGGACTCTCGGGAAGACGTTGATGGACAAAAAACCGAATCCTGCCCACCTGGCGCTGACAGAACTGGAAAATACGGGTCTTCTGGCAGGCATGGTCACCCAGAATATCGACTCACTGCATCAACGGGCAGGCAGCAGGCGGGTGTATGAGATTCATGGTGACAGCCGCCAGCTGCAGTGCCTCGGGTGTCACCACCTCTATCCGGCGCAGGATGGGCTGTTTGAAAGCACGGAGATTCCCGAGTGCCCGCGTTGTCACGAGCCGCTTAAACCCAATTTCGTGCTCTTTGGCGAGGCGGTGCGCGATCTGGTGGCGATCAATGATTTTATTGCCGCCTGCGATCTGCTGCTGGTGATCGGCACCTCGGCCCGGGTCTATCCGGCCGCGCATCTGCCGGCCATGGTGTGGAATCAGGGCGGCTCGTTGTTTGAGTTCAACCGCGAGTCGGAACTGCCGGATTATGGCCATGGGCCTGGATCCGCGTCCACCTGGTTTTTCCCCGGAGATGTGGTGCACACGCTGCCCAAACTGGTTGCCGCCTGCCGGGCATTGTGAAAGAATGACCCGCAGATGAAGAAGCTTGCTTTTGATCGCAGTATGCGCTATATAGCTTACCCCATTGTGCAGTTATCTTTTTGGGTATTTCACCACGTTGTGACGAATTCGATGACAGTTGCCTGGCCCATCCGGTCAGGCTTTTTTGTTGGCATCTGCCTGCCGTTTTTTTCATCGCCTCAATCAGCAGTGAAACCGAATCGGTTCCAGGATGGCCCGGCTTTGGGCTCTCTGACAGACCATCTGGGGAATACGCCCCAATGAATATGACCTTGCCGTTATAAGGACGGGAGACAATGCAGCAAAATACCTTTGATCAATTCGACCTGCGGCCCGAGCTGCAGCAGGCGATAACAGAACTTGGCTATACGCAACCCACTCCCATTCAGGAGGCAACTATTCCCCTGCTGCTCGCCGGCCGCGATGTTATCGGCCAGGCGCAGACCGGCACCGGTAAGACCGCGGCCTATGGCCTGCCGTTTCTGCAGCGCATGCAGGGCTCCCGCAAGGGCGTGCAGGGACTGGTGCTGGCGCCCACCCGCGAGCTGGCTATTCAGGTGGCGGAGGCCATCAAGGAGTACGGGCAGCAGATGCAGGTCTCGGTGCTGGCAGTCTATGGCGGACAATCGTACCTGCAGCAGGTACGAAGCCTGCGTCAGGGAGCGGATATTGTAGTGGCCACGCCGGGACGCCTTTTGGATCTGCTCAACCAGGGGATATTGTCGCTTGATACGGTGCACACGGTGGTGCTCGACGAGGCGGATGAGATGCTCAGCATGGGCTTTGTCGACGACATTGAGGCCATTTTTTCCCGCATCCCCGGCCCCCGGCAGACTATGCTTTTCTCCGCCACCATGTCCAAACGGGTGCTGGCGCTTTCCGCCAGTTATCTGCAGGAGCCGGAGAAGGTGAGCATCACGCCCCGCCAGCTCACGGTGGAGACCATCAAGCAGCGCTATTACCTGGTGAATCAGCAGGACAAGGTGGCGGCGCTGACCCGGCTTTTTGAGATGGAAACCATGGACAGCGCCATTGTCTTTGTGCGCACCCGTCTGGGCACCGGTGAGCTTGCCAATCAGCTGACCTCCCGCGGCTATGCGGCCGAGGCTCTGAGCGGAGATCTCAGCCAGGAGACCCGCACCCAGGTGCTCAACCGCTACCGCAATGGTCAGGTGGGCGTGCTGGTGGCCACGGACGTGGCAGCCCGCGGCCTGGATATCGACGATATTTCCCATGTGTTCAATTTTGACCTGCCCGATGATCCCGAGGTCTATGTGCACCGGGTGGGACGGACCGGCCGCGCCGGGCGTGATGGCATTGCCATCTCTCTGCTCACACCCCGGGACCGTTGGCAGTTGCGCCGTATTGAAGAGTATACGCATTTTAAACTGGAGCGGGCGGAGCTGCCCACCATTCAGGAGATCGAAAACCATCGTCAGGCAATGCTCATGGAGCAACTGGAGGTGTGGATTCGGCGGGGACGTTGCCGCCGCGAGCGGGATCTGGCGGAGTTGATGGCACAGGAGGGGCATGATCCCCTGGATATCGCCGCAGCCGCACTCAAACTGGCGCGCATGGAGGAAAAGAAGCGGCCCCTGGATCCGATTACCCCCATTAAGGAAGAGCTTTCACGGCAGAAGAACCGCCGGTTCGACCGTGGGGAACGCCGCAAACCCTTTGGCGGACCCGGAGGCGGCGGGCGTCGCGGCCCCGACCGGGATGTGGACATGGTTCCACTGCGGCTGGATATCGGCCGCGCCGATGGCATCGGTATTAACCACGTGGTTGCCTCCCTGGCCCATTACTCCGGCATTGACGCGGGCAAGCTGGGTAAGATCCGACTGGAAAACGATCACACCATGGTCGACGTTCCCGAATCGCTGGTAGGACGGTTGCTGTCCAAAAACGGCGCCTACCGCATCGGCAGGCGTTCGGTGAATCTGCAGCGGATCTAAGCTTACTGTTCCTCAATCTGAAAAAGCGCTGTCGGGTTTTTCGGCAGCGCTTTTTTTATTGTGGTCCCGGCATAACGGTGAGGAAGATGGCCAGGTAATGAAGGGCCGAGCCCAGGAGCACAAAAAGATGCCAGATAGCATGGTGGTAGGGGAGTTTTTTCCACAGATAAAAACCAACTCCGCCCGTGTAGCTGAGCCCTCCGGCCAAGAGCAGCCAGAGTCCCAGGGATGAGACATTGTGCAGCATCGGTTTGACCGCGACCACCACCGCCCACCCCATGATGAGATAGAGGGCAATGAGCAGTGCCCGGAAGCGGCGCAGACTGGTCACCTCCATGACAATACCCATGAGTGCCAGTCCCCAGATAGTGCCAAACAAACTCCAGCCCCAGGCGCCATGCAGACTGATCAGGGTAAGTGGTGTGTAGGTGCCGGCGATGAGCACCAGAATCGCGGAATGATCAAAAATCCGCAGGATTCTTTTGGCCTTTGGCTGCTGAATGGCGTGATACAGCGTTGAAGCCAGGTAGAGCAGAATAAGGGATGCCCCGTACAGGGAACCACTGACGATATGCCGGGCCGTTCCATACCATGCGGCCTCAAGGATCAGGAATACCAGCCCTGTGATGGATAGCAGCACGCCCAGACCATGAGTGATGGAGTTGGCTATTTCTTCGCCCTTACTATAGGGAGCTGTAGTAGAATGTTCTGTCATGAGAGTACCGAATGACCAGAAAAAATATCTCGATACAATAAACGGTAGTTCGCAAAAGTGGTTCTGTCGAGCTGCAAAAGTGGGGAGAGCTTATCGCGCCCAGTTGATGGTGTACAGTAAATCATAAACAGCCTGGTAGATGCGCGGTTCGTGGCTTGCCCGCGAACCCGCGACATTGAGTGTGTCCGGGTGGATTGTATCCAGCCACTGCTGCATCAGCTGCGAGGCTTTTTCAGCTGATGTCTGTGCAAAGTCAATGTGCAGAAAAGGGCGGTCATGACGGATGGCAAGCGCCTCTGTGAGAGCGGAACCACCTGAGAGCGGTCCAAAGGAACAGATCAGCGTGGCATCGGAACTGATAATATTACGCTCGGTACGGTCCCGGTAACGGGCCGAGGGCATCTCCTGCATCCGGTAATGCGCGGGTAATGGGCCAATTTCGGTTTTCCTGCCTTTGGGTACCCAGCCGCCGTAGGGCAGGTTCAGTGCTATGGCTGCGTCGAGAGCGGCCTGATCTGCACCAATCTGACCACCGGAAATGATTTTCATACGGCCTTGATTCACTTTGCTGAAATGAGCGAGCTGCTGAGAGGGGAAGACATTTTTATGGTGCCTGTAACCCCCTGATAGACAGTGCATTTAAGGGGGTTTACTCAACGTTTACCGGTTAACTCGTTGACAAAACAATTTTTTTTGATTTAATAAACGTTAATTTTGACTGCAACCACATGCAATCACATGCGCGTGTGGGTGTATTAGTTTATCCGTAAAGGATAATTTGAAAAGCCCAAACAGCAAAAGGACAATGTTTTCAGAAAAAATATTTTCGTCTCAGTCTCGTCGTTCCTTTCTTATCCGTTCTGCTCAGACTCTCGCTGGTCTTGCCACAATTTCCATACCGGAACTTACTTGGGCCAAGTCCTCTTCGGAGAAACGTACGCTTTCTTTTTTTCATGAGCGGGCGCAAAAGGAATGGACAGTTACCTATGCAGTGGGAGGTAAATATGATCCCACGGTTCTCTCGCAGGTGAATATGTTCCTGCGTGATTATCAGGCCAACAAGGTGCACAAAATCGATCCTAAACTCCTGGATATCCTCTGGGCTGTGCAGCGTCAACTAGGCGTAAGAGGTACCTACGAGGTTGTTTCCGGCTATCGGTGTCCGCAGACCAATCAGCGTATGCGTCGGCGGAGCCGTAGAGTTGCTGGCCATAGCCTGCATATGGAGGGACGGGCCATTGATATTTCGCTGTCCGGAGCCCGCTTGAGCCAGATCCGCCAATGTGCCATGCACATGCAGACAGGCGGTGTCGGTATTTATCCCCGGTGGGTGCATCTGGATACCGGAGAGTATCGCACCTGGTAATAAAACAGACGCTGTAACTGAAAATATGATTTTGCAACCGGTTGGCATATGCCTGCCGGTTTTTTTTGTCTTGCGGATAGAATCAATTGTGGCCGTCTCCTATGCTTCTGGCAATGGAAAAAACCTCGACGCGGCTAGCACCTCCCCGGCGCAGGGCGCGGGCGCATTCATGTACCGTGCTTCCTGTGGTCATCACATCATCAATGAGCAGGACAGATTTTCCCCGAAGCACCTGAGGCAAGGGCACGGAAAAACCGTGTTGAAGATTGTTGCGGCGTTGCTGACCAGAGAGCTGGGATTGCGGCGTGGTGGCGTGAAGTCGCTGGAGGAGATCAAAACGAAGCAGATGTTGCCACTGAGGAAAGCAGGCACGGGCCAGAAGGACGGCCTGATTGAAGCCGCGGTGTCTCAGCCGCGTGGAATGGAGCGGAACCGGCACCATGACATCAGGTGTGGTGAAGTCATGGATACGGGGAGACTGCTGGCAGAGCGACTGCAACGATTGCAGTCCACTGAGGTTGCCTGTAAATTTCAGCCGGAGAATAATTTCGCTGACAGGTCTTTCGTAAAGAAAGAGCGAACGGGCCAGATCAAAATTGTATTTCCCCTGCAGGCAGAGGCCACAGAGATGGTCGACACCCGTGGTGTACGGGGTGCCACAACAGGGGCAAAACGGTGAGTCAATAAAGGAGAGTTCTTGCAGGCAGTCGGCACAAAAAAGCGGCGGCCGGGAATGATCCAGCCGCCGCGAACAACCAAGGCAGGTCGGGGGAAAAAGCAGATCCTGGAGCGCGTTGAACCAGGAATGCACGTGCATTCCCGTTACATGTTACTGATTATGGCATTGCCAAAGGCGGAACAGGAAAGCTCGGTGGCCCCCTGCATCAGACGGGCAAGGTCATAGGTCACTGTCTTTTTGGAGATGGTGATCTCCAGTGCCTTCTGAATAAGTGCCGCAGCCTCGCGCCAGCCCAGATATTCAAGCATCATAACGCCGGAAAGCAGCAGGGAACCGGGATTGACCTTGTCCATGCCAGCATATTTCGGGGCGGTGCCATGGGTGGCCTCGAACATGGCGATACCATCACCGATGTTGGCGCCCGGAGCCATGCCCAGTCCGCCGACCTGAGCGGCCAGTGCGTCAGACATATAGTCGCCGTTAAGGTTGGGCATGGCCAGCACGGAATATTCACTGGGCCGCAGGAGAATCTGCTGGAACATGGCATCGGCAATGCGGTCTTTGATGACGATTTTGCCCTCAGGTACCACGCCATTATATTGATTCCACAAGGCTTTTTCTGTCACGGTGACATCGCCAAATTCATCGGCAGCGAGTTCATACCCCCAGTTGCGGAACGCCCCTTCCGTGTATTTCATGATGTTGCCCTTATGGACCAGGGTAAAAGAGTCGCGACCGGCATCCATGGCGTACTGGATAGCCTTGCGCACGAGGCGTTTGGTGCCAAATTCAGAGATCGGTTTGATGCCGATACCTGAGTTGTCGCGAATGGCGGCACCCATCTCATTGCGTAAAAATTCGATAACCCGGTTGGCCTGTTCCGTGCCTGCCTGCCACTCGATACCGGCGTAGACATCTTCGGTATTTTCCCGGAAGATGATCATATTGACTTTTTCAGGCGTTTTGACGGGGGAAACCACGCCATCGTAATAACGTACCGGGCGGACACAGGCATACAGATCAAGCACCTGACGCAGTGTAACATTGAGGCTGCGCATGCCTTCCCCAACCGGGGTGGTCAGGGGGCCTTTAATGCTGACGATATATTTTTTTAGTGCCTCAATGGTTGCTTTGGGAAGCCATTCACCGGTGGTTTTCAGGGCCTTCTCGCCGGCAAATATTTCCAGCCATTCAATGGCACGCGCCCCCTTGTAGCTGTGCTCCACTGCAGCATCCAGGACCTTACGGGCAGCCGCCCAGATATCGGGGCCGGTTCCGTCACCTTCAATAAATGGAATAATAAGCCGGTCAGGCACATTCAGCGTACCATCAGCTTTGATGGTGATAATTTCTGCTGTCACAGGGAGCTCCTTGAATACCGACACAGTGTCGGTCTTATTGATGAAACGATTGATGGACAATCGATTTAATTTTCACAAGTTTAAAACTATATTCGATTGCGTGTCTTTCGTCAATCCTGCCTCCGCGCCAATCCCTCGCTTTTCCACTGTTTAACGAGTCTCCTGCTACGAGGCGGATAAAGGCTTGCTCTTCACCGGTCCCATTGCTAAAAAGATAATTATGATGCTTCTGGTTAATAAAGACCATGATTTTACCGATCGTTTTGCTTCCTTAACGGATTCTTCATGTCACCCATACAATTTCTGCGCGGGCTGTGCACACTGATCATCGCTCCTTTTCTTACCTTTATTGTTTCCGGGCTTTCGCTCATTGATCTGATCTGGGTTCGTAAATCCGAATGGAAGGTGCAGGAGTTTCCCCGGGCCTGGGGGCGGATTCTGTGCTGGATACCGGGTGTCAAAGTGAGGATTGAAGGTGTGGAAAATATTGATTCCAGGCACACATATATTTTTGCCAGCAATCATGCGAGTCAATATGATATTTTTTCATTTCAGGGGTATTTTCCACATGATTTCCGTTGGATAGCAAAAAAAGAACTGTTCAAGCTGCCGCTGTTTGGTCGCGCCATGCACCGTATCGGCTATATACCCATGGATCGGTCTCATGGCAGGGAGGCACTGAAAAGTCTGGATCAGGCGAGCAAATGTATCGCGGGGGGGAAGTCGGTGCTCATTTTCCCAGAAGGCACCAGAAGCCCCAGCGGACATCTGCAGCCGTTTAAGGGCGGTGCCGTGCTGCTCGCAATCAAGGCAAAAGTACCCATCGTGCCCATGGCTTTTAACGGTTCGTATGAGGTACTGCCCAAGGGCAGACTGATTCCCCGCAAAGGGGAAATCGTGCTGCGTATCGGTACCCCCATCTCCACGGAGCAGTTTAAAAGCAGTGATAAACAGCATCTTGCCGAAACTTTGCAGCTTGCTGTTGCCAAGCTTTTGGATAAGCAGTATCAACCGGAAGCAAAGGAAATGCGGAGTTGAATGATCATTCGGGGGTAGGAAGCGGGAATCGTTGCTGTTTTAATTATGTCTTCCGCCGTTATTGGCACATGGAATTGCTTGCAAAAACAACGAAACCTGTCATAATAATCTCCGATTTCTGCTTAAAAAAAGAACCAGTTGATGGATGTTGGTTTCGGGTTCCTCAATCCGGACGCCAGTCCACAGCTTTTCCTAAAGATTAATATGACTCTTATAGGACCTTCATCAATGCAGTCGACATCAAAGAACCGAGCGGCATATCAAACTTTTTTGCTTTTGTTCAGCGTGGTTTTGTTGAGCTGCATCACCTGTTTTCCCCAGGTGGCGCTGGCCTTGGAACACCGCACACTTTTTCTGCCCTTCCGGATTAACGCTCCGGATGCTACCGCTCTGGCGGGTAAGGCTGATCGATCTCTTGCCCAGGAGGTAACTGCCAAGGGCATGAAAATGGTACCGCGTGCCCAGGCGGAAGTAATGGTGGATTACAAGGGTGCGTGGCCGCCTTCTCCTGCATTGCTGTCGAAAATTGGAGCCGCTGCCGGGGCTGAATATGTGGTGGTCGGTACCCTGAATAAACTGGGCAGCCGCATGAGTATGGACTGCTCTATCATTGACGTGTTGAGTCCCAAATCACCGCACACCGCTTACCGGGAAGGGGATTCTTCACAGGATATGTCGAAGATCACTGGTGATATCGTCGGTACCATGCTGGCCTACTCCAACCGGAGTGCCGCCATTGCCTCTATTGTTCCTGAGGGCAATCAGCGCGTTGATTCCGGTGCTATCCTGCAGAAGATTTCCACCAAACCTGGCGACATTTATGATCCTGCGGCACTGCGCGAGGATTTGAAAGCCGTTTTTTCCATGGGCTATTTTGATAATGTGGAAATCGAAGCCAAGGATACACCTGCAGGGAAGCAGGTGGTGTTTCATGTGAAGGAAAAACCGTTGATCGGCAGTGTGGTGATCAATGGCGCCGATGCCGTGAAGGAAAAAGACATTCGCGATGCCGCGGGCATTACCGCCAATTCCATCCTCAATCCCTCCAAGGTGAACGAAGCTGTTCAGAAGATCAAAGATCTGTACAAGGGGAAGGGATACTACAATACCAACGTCACAGCAAAAATCAGCACTGGTGAAGACGGTAAGGCAAAAGTTGAGTTTAATATTGCCGAGCAGTCCAAGATTACCATTGGCACCATTAATTTTACCGGCAACAAAACTTTTTCTGCCGGAGATTTGGAGGATGTCATCCAGACCTCCACGCATAGGTGGTGGATTTCCTGGCTGACCGATGCAGGTGTACTCAAGAAACCGATTTTGCAGCAGGATGCTGAGCGAATCGCCAACTTTTACCAAAATCACGGTTTTTCCGATGTTCGCGTGGGTGAGCCGATTATCGAGCAGAAGGATGAAGAACTGCGCGTAACCTTCCCCATTGATGAAGGGCCACGGTATAAAATTGGCAAGGTGGATATCACCGGCAACCTGATCAAGGATAAGGCAGCAATGCTCGATACCTTGAAAATTCGTAAAGAGGAATATTTTAACCGGCAGGTGCTGCGTGATGATATTACCAGCCTGACCGATATGTATGCTGAGCAGGGTTACGCCTTTGCTGAAGTTACTCCCAAGGTGACAAAATCAGAAACGCCCAACACTATGAACGTCGTCCTGAATGTTGAGCAAGGAGCTGTGACCTATATCAATCGTGTTGAAATCAAGGGCAATACCCGTACGCATGACAACGTCATTCGCCGTGATCTCAGCATTAAAGAGGGTGGCAAATTCGACTCCAAGGCCATCCGCAATTCTACCAAGCGCTTGAACCGCCTCGGCTTTTTTGAGGATGTGACCATTACCCCCAAGCCCACCATGGTTCCCAACCAGATGGATGTGGATGTCAATGTGAAGGAGAAACCTACCGGACAGTTCAGTATTGGTGCCGGATATTCATCCTCAGAGCATGTGCTGTTCATGGGGCAGATTTCCGAGAACAACTTTCTGGGTACGGGACATCGGGTGTCGCTGGCGGCTTCAACATCCAGTAAAACCACCCGTTTTGATCTGACCTATACAGATCCCCGTATCATGGATTCCATGGTATCCGGGAGTGTCAATCTGTTCGACTGGAAGCATGAGTACACTAACTTTACGGATGATTCCGTGGGTGGCAAACTCCAGTTGGGGCATCCTCTTTTCGAAAAATGGCGTATTTATTATGGCTATCTGTTCAAAGATACGCGTCTGACCGATATTGATGACAACGCATCACAATATATTATTCAATCAGAAAATGTCCGCACCGAGAGCGCTGTGGAACTGTCTCTGGTTCGTGATACCTTTGACAAGGCATTCTCACCCACTGAAGGTTCCCGTAACAGCGTGAGTGTGGAGTATGCTGGTGGACCTTTTGCCGGTGACGCGCAGTTCACCAAAGTTGAGGGATCCTCCTCCTGGTATTTCCCGTTGTTCTGGGACTTGGTGTTCCATGTGAAAGGTGCTGCCGGCCAGGAGTTTGAGAATGAGACTGGTAAGCTCCCTGTGTATGAGCACTACTTCCTGGGTGGTATGAATTCTATTCGTGGCTTTGATTCCGCGTCTATCAGCCCGCTTGATCAAGGGGATAAGATCGGTGGCGACAAGATGTGGTATGGAACGGTTTCCTTTATTCATCCGCTGGTCAAGTCCATGGGGCTGGATATAGAAATTTTCCATGACTTTGGTAACGTGTACGGAACCGATCAGAGCTGGGATTTCAGCGATTATAAGAAAACCGCCGGTGTGGGTATCTTGTGGGCATCCCCGCTTGGTCCCCTGCGTCTTGCCTGGGGTTTCAACCTGGATAAAAAGACTGGTGAAGACAGTTCCAACTGGGATTTCAGTATGGGCGGCAACTTTTAATCCATTCGTGACCAATACTGACCTCAACGCTCAACGCTGTACATGCAGTCGATTCTAACGAGGCTGCGTGATCGCGGCCCTTCCTTTGATATCTGTGGTCTTCATGGTGCTTCCACCGCCCTGCTGTTGAGCAGGGCGGTGGAGAGCCTGTGTAAAACACTCTGTTGTATTCTCCCGTCTGACGAACAACTTGAATTCATGGCGCAGGATCTGGCATTTTTTACGGCCAGTCCGGTGCTTATCTATCCCAGTTACGAAATCCCGCCCTACACGCCGCTGTCGCCTGATCCTGCGACCGTGTGCCAACGCATTGCCACCCTGCATAAGGTGCAGGATACCTCTCGGCCCGTTATTCTGCTGACTTCGGCAGAGGCTGTGCTAAGGCGTGTGCTGCCGGCGGTCATGCTCAGCAAATACTCGGAGCTGGTCATGGTCAATGAAGAGACGGACCGCGACGGGTTGATTGCTGCCCTCACTGCCAGTGGCTACCATCTCTGCGATATGGTCCGGCAGGAGGGGGATTTTGCCCTGCGTGGCGGTATTATCGATGTGTTTCCACCGGTTTTCGATGCGGATGCGGCAGGGCCCCTGCGACTCGATTTTTTTGGGGATATGGTGGAAAGCATTCGTCTGTTTGACCCGATCAGCCAGCGTTCCCGACAATCGCTTGATGAAGCGGTCCTGCTGCCTGCCTCGGAACTGCTGTTTGCGGCTCACACGCGGCGGGAGCAATGGCTTGCCGCAGTACGGCAGCAGGGTGACGCCAACCAGTGGAGTGAGTCGGCGACAAAGATGATTGGGGAACAGTTGGGTACGGGCCAGCGTTCTCCGGGTATGGAGTTCTTCATGCCGCTTTTGTATGGCGGCCGGCAGCAGCTCCAGACTTTTTTTGATTACCTGCCGCAGGATGCCCTGCTTTTCGAAGTTGATGGGCC
>DAIODL010000005.1:0-24422 GCA_036746815.1 Desulfobulbus sp. | reverse complement strand
GTGGTCTTACCAGCCGCTGGAACAGTGAAGACCGGGATGTGTGCAAACGTTTTTTTCAGGCTGTGCAGAAAGGCAGTGAAGGCCCGCTTGAAGAGGCCACCGCAGATCTGCAGGAGCTTCTGCTCGATCAGTTTCAGGAAATCTCCGAGGATCGTATCGCTCTGCCCTGTGTAGCGGAAAAGAGGGAGGACCCGTTACCGGAAAACTGATTTTTCCAGTTCTGACATTCTGCCGGCTCACCAGTCAACAGACTCCGTAGAAGTTGCTGCATAAGGCACGGTTCGTTTTTCATTAAAATGCGCTGTGGTTTTTTTAGGATTTTTTCACCGCCGCAGGTCTCAACTATTTCCTCCTGAAATTTCTTCCTTATAATAAAAGAAATCATAACATTACACTGAACCGCTTTTGCGGTACAGTATACTTAATTTTTTCACTCGTTGATTCACCTCTCATGGAGGTTTTGATGCCTGACAGTAAAAATAAAAAGACCGATAATCAAGCATATCTATCCATTTTTCAGGGAACCGGGGTGGAGGAATTCAAGAAGTGTATCCAACATCACCTGGTGAGTTTTCAGGGGCGTGACCCGGATCGTGCCGGCGACCCGGATGTGTATCGGGCACTTTCGTATGCGCTTCGCGACGTGCTCATGGAAAAATGGATCAAAACCCAGAAAACCTTCTACGCCGAGAAGATGAAACGGGTTTATTACCTGTCGCTGGAGTTTCTCATCGGACGTTCATTGGGCAATGCCATCATCAACATGGGACTCTTGGACGAAGTTACCGAGGCTCTGCAACAGCTGGGATATGATCTGGAAAAGCTGCGTGAATGCGAGGAGGATGCCGCTCTCGGTAACGGTGGTCTGGGGCGTCTGGCGGCCTGTTTTATGGATTCCATCGCCACCATGAAGATTCCCGCATATGGGTACGGTATTCTCTACGATTACGGGTTGTTTCATCAGCGCATTGTCGACGGCTATCAGGTGGAGACACCTGATTCCTGGTTGAGGCTGGGGTCACCCTGGATGTTTGAACGCACCGCGTTCATGTACCCGGTGCAGTTTTACGGGCATGTGACTGCTTCCACTGACAAGTTCGGACGCTACCGGGCGCACTGGACCGACGCGGAAATTGTCATGGCCATGGCCTGCGACATGCTGGTGCCGGGCTTCAAGAACGATCACGTAATCAATATGCGCCTGTGGCGCGCCAAGGCTTCGCGCGAGATTGACCTGCGCTCCTTCAACGCCGGCGACTACATCAATGCCGTGGAGAGCAAGGTTAAATCCGAGACTATCTCCAAGGTGCTTTATCCCAGCGATGACATCAGCGAGGGCCAGGCACTGCGGCTCAAACAGCAGTACTTTTTCGTGGCCGCCACCTTCCAGGACATCCTTCGCCGCTACCGCAAGGAAAATAATACTTTTGACGAGTTTCCCGAGCAGGTAGCCGTGCAGCTCAATGATACGCATCCGGCGATCGCCATTCCTGAGCTGATGCGTCTGTTTCTGGATATTGAGGGGCTTGGGTGGGAGCAGTCCTGGGGACTCTGCGTGAAAACGTTTGGCTATACCAATCACACCCTTATGCCCGAGGCGCTTGAGACCTGGCCGGTGGATATGTTTGGCAAGATCCTGCCCCGGCATCTGGAAATTATCTATGAAATCAACCGCCGTTTTCTGGAGGAAGTGGCGACCCGTTTCCCGGGCAATATCCGCAAGATTCAGGAAATGTCCCTTATTGAGGAAGGTCCGGTACGCAAGATCCGTATGGCGAACCTGGCCATCATCGGCAGCCATTCGGTCAATGGTGTGGCGGCTCTGCACACCGAGTTGTTGAAAAACCATCTATTTCGCAATTTCAGCGAGATGTATCCGAACCGGTTCAATAACAAAACCAATGGTATCACGCCCAGACGGTGGCTGCTCAAATGCAACCCCGGACTGGCGGAGCTGATTGGTGAGAAGCTGGGGTATGACTGGGTGGTTGATCTGGATAAACTCCGCGGCATTGAGCAGTTCACGGATGACAGCGATTTTCTGCAGCGCTGGCGTGAGGTTAAACAGAAAAACAAACTGCGTCTTGCCAGAATTATCGAATATCACTGCAGAGTGACTGTCAATCCGGACTCCATGTTCGATATTCATGTGAAGCGAATCCATGAGTACAAACGTCAGCTCCTGAACGTGCTGCATGTCATTCACCTGTATCAATGGATGATCACACATCCGCATGAGGAGATCACCCCGCGTACGATCATCTTTGCCGGTAAGGCGGCGCCTTCCTATGTCAAAGCCAAACTGATCATCAAATTGATCAATTCGGTGGGAACAGTGGTCAACCGCGACCCCCGTATCGGCAACCGGCTCAAGGTGGTGTTTATTCCCAATTATTGCGTATCGCTGGCAGAAAGCATTATGCCGGCTGCGGAACTCTCCGAGCAGATTTCCACCGCAGGCACCGAGGCCTCGGGCACCGGGAATATGAAGTTCGCTTTGAACGGCGCTCTCACCATCGGTACTCTGGACGGTGCCAATATTGAGATTCGCGAGGAGGTGGGCGAGGATAACATCTTTATTTTCGGCATGACCGCTGAAGAGGCCGAATACGAGAAGCGCTATAAATCGCGGACTCCTCGCCAGATCTATGACAATAATGCCGAGATCCGGGGCATTATTGATGCCATTGCCACCGGTGTGTTCAGTGACGGCGATACCGGCATCTTCGCGCCGCTGGTGAATGATCTGCTCAACGAGAATGATCCTTATCTGCTGATCCTGGATCTGGAATCCTACCTGCGGTGTCAGCGGCTGGTGGGTGAAATGTACGCGGACACCGACAGCTGGACGCGCAAGTCCATTCTCAATGTGGCGCGCATGGGTAAATTTTCAAGCGACCGGACCATCCGGCAGTATGCTGAGGAGATCTGGGGGTTGGAGGTGGCTCAGCCGGAAAGTATGAAATGGACGATATGAGTCGCTTCTTCTGATTGATGCCGGAATGTGCTACCTTGTTGTGCGTTGTGGGGGCATCTGCAAAGATGCCCTTTTTTTATACCTGAATCCGTGACCGAGGGTGATGCTTCTTTTTCAGGAAGCCGTTGATATGTATGACGTGACTGCCGTCACATGTATTGCGAACGAGAGTCCCGCCATCACGGAGTTCGGTTATAGGTTGAAGAAATGGGTGCGGTAGTGCCGGAGTTCGGCGATGGATTCATGAATGTCATCCAGTGCCTGGTGGCGGTATTGCTTTTCAAACGGCGGTAAATTAGGGGCCCAGCGCTGTGTCAGTTCCTGCAGGGTACTGACATCAATGTTGTGATAATGAAAATAGGCCTCGAGTTCGGGCATGTTGCGGGCGAGGAAGCGGCGATCGTTCCAGATGGAGTTGCCACAGAGAGGCGCTTCCCGGGGCCCAACCCATTTTTTGATGAAATCAAGGGTTTCCACTTCGGCCTGCCGGTCGGTGTAATGGCTGGCGCGCACCCGGTCAAGGAGTCCGGATGCCTGGTGATGGCTGCAGTTCCAAGCATCCATCCCGGCCAGGACATCATCTGGCTGGTGAATGGCAATCACCGGGCCATCAGCCAGCAGATCCAGAGAAGAATCAGTAATCACTGTGGCTATTTCCAGGATGTGATCAGTGACAGGATCAAGTCCTGTCATTTCTAAATCGATCCACACAAGGTTTGTGCTGTCAGTATCCACTGTTTTTTTATGGGGGTAGGTGGAACAAAACAGGAAAAGGTACAGGCGGAGTGAGCCTTCGCCTGTACCCGCTTTTTTTACTGTCTGTTTTTATGCCTTGACCCGGACGGCGCTGCCCAGCACCGCCGTGTTCTTGTGGATGATCATTTTGATCAGTTCTTCCCGGGCCGGTCCCAGATATTTGCGCGGATCGAACTCGGAGGGTTTCTCCGCGAATACCTTGCGGATCACTGCGGTCATGGCCAGACGGCCATCACTGTCGATATTGATCTTGCAGACCGCGGAAGAGGCTGCCCGGCGTAGCTGATCTTCGGGAATACCGGCGGTATTGTCCATCTTGCCACCGTATTTATTGATCATGTCCACATGCTCTTTGGTCACCGAAGAGGCGCCATGCAGCACGATGGGAAAGCCGGGAACCCGTTTTTCGACTTCCTCGAGGATGTCGAAACGCAGGGGCGGTGGCTGCTGACCCGGTTTCAGTTTGAATTTGTAGGCGCCATGTGAGGTGCCGATGGAAATAGCCAGGCTGTCCACACCGGTTTCGTGCAGAAACCGCTCCACTTCCTCCGGGCGGGTATAGGAGGAATGCTCGGAGGAAACTTCGTCCTCAATGCCTGCCAGCACGCCCAGTTCCGATTCCACGGTGACATCGTGGTCATGCGCGTATTCCACCACCTTGCGGGTGACGGCCACGTTGTCCTCGAAGCTCTGGCTGGAGGCGTCGATCATGACGGAAGAGAAACCTGAATCAATGCAGTCCTTGGCCAGTTCAAAATTGGCGCCGTGATCCAGATGCAGGGCAATGGGAATGGCCAGACCGACCTCTTTGGCGAGGTCCACGGCGGCGGCGGCCATATGCGGCAGAAAGGCGGTGCCGATGTAGCTGCGGGCGCTGCCGGAAACCTGCAGAATCACAGGAGAAGCCGATTTGGCGCATCCGGTGATAATGGCCTGCAGCTGTTCCATGTTGTTGAAGTTATAGGCCGGGACCGCGAAACGCTCGGTCAGTGCCTGCTGGAACATGGCTTTGGTGTTGATCAGTCCGAGTTCGGTATAATGGATTTTTTTCATATTTTACTCCTTAAAAAGGCAGATGAGTGCAGAGAGAAAAGAAACAGCAATTCAGCCGGTTTCTGACAACAGTATGTCCCCACCTGTGGGTGAGGGCAAGAGAAAAATATCGGTGTGTTCCTTGATATTGCATATGCTCAGAAGAGCTTTGCCCCTAGGGAAACTTCCCTGTCGGGGACACAGAGCACCACGTCCCCGTTGGCGTCGGCAAAACCGGTGATCAGACATTCCGACTGCACCGGTCCGATCTGCTTTTTGGGAAAATTGACCACACCCACCACCAGCCGTCCGGTCAAGGTTTCCGGCGTGTAATGGGCGGTCAGCTGGGCACTTGATTTCCTGATACCGATCTCCGGGCCAAAATCAACCAGAAGGAGGTAGGCTGGTTTTCTGGCCTCGGCAAATACCTTGGCCTCCAAAATTTTGCCGACGCGGATTGCAACTTTGCTGAAATCATCCCAGGATATGGTTTCCATTGTGCTCCTCAGTGTTGGGTGTTCGCGGCTGCCGCGCGGGCCTTTCAGCCCTCGGCCACCGCAATGCCCTCAAGTTTCCAGTCGCCGACACGGAGCGGGCGGGCCCATGTCCAGTTTTCAGCGAACTTGACCGGTTCGCTCATACTGCCCTCAAGGAGCGTCCCGGTTTTGTCATCCACGGTATAATCCAGAAGATTGGCCGTGAACAAAACGGTGATGCATTCCTCGCTGGCATTACTGTCTGCCGCCACGATGTCCACGCCGCGGATAGCGATGTTTTCCAGTTTATTGCTGCGCCCCTGCACCTTCATCTGCGCAAAATCGTTTTCATATTCATTGGCCAGCTGCGTGCCGAGAAGGCTTTTGAACGAGGCCACGTCGCGGCGCATCCACCCTGCCTGCACCTTGAAAAAGACATCCGAGGCCATTTGCAGAAAATCTTTTTCATTAAAGCCCGGATCATTCTGGCGGATCGCGGCCAGGCCATCGGCAACAGACATCGCACCCTGAGGGGCATCATCGGGCCGGATTGGCGGAATGGGCGGCGGGGTGCCGGCGCCAAAGGAGCTGGTGCCACTCTGGCTGCCTTGACCGCCAAACGGCGGCGGTTGATATCCGGAGGAAGAAGATGTAGGCGGACGGTTGACAAACCGCTTGTAGAAGAAATACCCTATTCCAGCCAGAAGCAGCAGCGGTAGAATACCCATGCCGCTGCCATGGGCGCCAAAGAGGCTGCCAAAGAGCATGCCGCCCAGCGCGCCACCCAGCAGACCGCCCATGAAACCACGGCCCATGCCGCCGGTTTGCTGATTCTGGCGCTGGTTGTAGGAGGAATTATAGCCTGAGCGTGGGGCCATGCTGGGTGATGGCCGGCTCGAGGGGATACTGAAGGAGCGGCCTCCGGAACGGGCGCGGGCATCGGCGTGTTGCGGGGCTATGGCCATGTCCATAAAGGTCAGGGCAAAGATGAGCGCCAGAAACGGCGCGAAACGTTTACAGTATGCAAGCATTGTTCAGGCTCCTAAAGGCTCAAGTGGTGGTCTGGACGGGAGTGGTGTTGTGCTTTTGTCTGGTAAATTCCTGCTGCACCAAAATTAAGGGCTTTCCCCGGACTGTCAAGTACAAGCGGTGGACCGCTTTTTTCTCTTTTCATGGACCGCGTATGCCGGAAATTTCCTTTATTCAGCCCTCTGTGCAACTGCAGCATGCGCCGTCCGATGTGGAGGAACTGGCTCTGGTGCTGGAGGCCACAGGCCTCCCCTATATACTGAAGGATGGGGGACTGTGGGTGGCCGAGAAGGATGCGGAGGCAGCCTGCTATCAGTTGCAGCTCTACGAACTGGAAAATCATGACTGGCCCCCTGTTGTACCCCGGCAGCAGGAGCATCCGCAGGCGCCGCCCACAGTACTCATCCTGGGGGCTTTGGTGGTGTTTTATGGTGTGACGGGTCCATGGACAGCAGATAACCCCTGGTTTCAGGGGGGCTGTGTGGATAAAACAGCCATTTTTCAGCACGGCGAGTGGTGGCGCCTGGTAACCGGACTGACCCTGCATGCGGATCTGGTGCATCTCTTGGGCAACTGTGCCATTGGTGGCGTGCTGATCCATCTGCTGAGCAAAATTCTGGGTTACGGACTGGCCTGGCTGCTGCTCATTTTAGCCGGTGCTGCCGGCAACTGGCTCAATGTTGTGGTGCGGGAGGGGCCGCATCTGTCCGTGGGCCTGTCTACAGCGGTTTTTGCCGCTGTGGGCATGTTGACGGCGCTGCAAATGCTCCGTAAGAACGCACCCCGCTGGAAAACGGTGCTGGCTCCGCTGGGCGCGGGCCTTGCCCTGCTGGCTTTGCTGGGCACTACCGGAGAGCATACGGATCTGGGGGCGCATTTCTTCGGTTTTCTGACAGGTCTTGGTACCGGCTCTTTGCTGCGGGCTACACCCGTCATTTCCTGGTGCAGGCCAGCCCTGGTGCAGGCGGGGTTGTTGGCGGCTGCGCTTGCCCTGGTCACCTTCTCCTGGTGGTGCACGCCGCATCCCTGGTAACTCCCTGCTGCGGACACTGCTTGCCTGGCTGATTGGCTGATGTCTGGCAAACATGTTTGACGATCCAGTCTAAATTGCATAGAATGCCCGCTTTAACCCTTGTTGCAGTATTCCCATATTTTCTTGCCTTTGAATGAAATACCTTTCGGGAGTCGTATCATGCCGATGAATGAACAACCGCCCTGGGGGCAGAACAAAAAACCTTCCGGCCCGGAAGATCTGCTGGCCACGCTGATCCAGAAGATCAGGGATGCCTTTGCCGAGAAGGAGGAAACGGAGAAACCTGGTGGCGAACAACAGGACCCGTCCCCTTCATTTTCCATTGGTTCGCTGGCCTCTAAACTGATCATCGTCATCATCGCGGTGACGCTGCTGCAGGGTGTGCTCACCAGTTTTTTCACCATTCAGCCGGGCGAGGTGGGTGTGGTGCTCAGGTTTGGCCAATACAACCGCACGGTCAACCATGGTCTGCATTTCAAGATTCCCTATATGGAAACGCTGGATAAGGTGGATGTGGAAACCGTGCGTAAGGAAGAATTTGGCTTCCGTACTCAGCAGGCGAGCACTTCGAGGTTATCTGCTGGCAACAATTATGATACCGAGTCGCTCATGCTCACTGGCGACAAGGACGTGATTGAGGTGGCCTGGGTCGTGCAGTACAAGGTCAGTGACCCGGTCAAGTTTCTTTTTCAGGTGCGCAATGTGCCGCAGGCGTTACGCGATGCCTCGGAAACTGTGACCCGGCGCATTGTCGGCAACATGGACTTTGATTATGTGCTCAGCAACCGTGAAATTCTGGCTGGTGACGCCAAACAGGAACTGCAGGCACAAATGAACCGCCTGCAGTGTGGCATTAATATTCTGACGCTGCGCCTTCTGGATATCAACCCGCCGGAACGGGTAAAGCCGGCCTTTAACGAGGTCAACATGGCGGATCAGGATATGAAGCGCCTGGTCAACGAGGCGGAAAAAACCTACAACGAGGTGATCCCCAAAGCCCGGGGCAAAGCAAAGCAGATCGTTGAGAACGCGCAGGGATACGCGGCGGCGCGCACCAACCGTGCCATGGGTGAGGCGAACCGTTTCCAGGCTATTGCCAAGGAATATGTGGCAGCACCGGTGGTGACCCGTCAGCGGCTGTATCTTGAATCCATGGAGGATGTCCTGCCGCATGTTGGGCATCTCTATATTATGGACAGGCACCAGCAGAATTTGCTGCCGCTGTTCGACCTGACCAGAAAATCCCTGCCTGCCGCTCCTCCGGCGGAAGGTTCCAATAAATAATGGTTGGGGACGCTTTTCTCCACGAATAAAAAGGGACTCAAAAATGATGACGAAATTTATACGCGCCTTGGCGATTATCGTGCTGGTCATGGCCGGATTGGCGCTTTACGATGGTTTTTTTGTGCTGCCCGAAGGGCGGCAGGCCGTGATTACCCAGTTTGGTGCCCCTGTAGGCGAGCCACTGCGGGAAGCGGGACTGAAATTCAAGATTCCGTTTATCCAGGAGGTTCATTTTTTTGATAAACGGGTGCTCATCTGGGACGGCAAACCCAATCAGATTCCCACCAACGATAAGACTTTCATCTATATGGACAACACTGCCCGCTGGCGCATCTCTGATCCCCTGAAGTTCATGCAGTCCGTGGGTAACGAAGAGTGGGCCGACTCCATCTTAGGCGATATTATCGCCGGTACGGTGCGTGACCTGGTGAATAAGAATAATCTCATCGAAATCATCCGCAGCTCGGACTGGTCTCCCAAGTACATGACATCTACGGCGAAATCTCAGGATATGGTGGTGCCACCCACGATTGGCCGGGACAAGATCAGCGACATGGTGCTGGAGCGGGCATCGAAAATCACACCGCAGTACGGCATTGAGCTGTTGGATGTGATGTTCAAACGGGTGAACTACATTGAGTCGGTGCGGGTGAAGGTGTATGATCGCATGATTTCCGAGCGGAAACGTATTGCCGCGGAAAAACGCTCCACCGGCGAGGGCATGAAGGCGGAGATTCTTGGCCGGGTGGACCGGGAACTGCAGGAAATCACTTCTTCGGCGGAGCGGCAGGCCACGGAGATTCAGGGTAAGGCGGATGCCGAGGCAGCCAAAATCTATGCCCAGGCCTATACCGGGCAGCCGGAGTTTTATGCGTTTTTGAAAAGTCTGGAGAGTTACAAGGCGATTCTGGGTACCAATACCTCGCTGGTACTGAGCAC
Organism: Desulfobulbus sp.; assembly: GCA_036746815.1. GTDB lineage: Bacteria > Desulfobacterota > Desulfobulbia > Desulfobulbales > Desulfobulbaceae > Desulfobulbus. The sequence goes on along the minus strand of DAIODL010000005.1, from coordinate 14,896 downwards.
GGATTCTGATCTGTTACAGTACATTGAGCGGCAGCAACCCAAAAGCAAGTGATGTGAGTATATAGGCATGGCGGCAGAAACATCAGATTTTCTGCCGCCATGACCAATTGCTGCAGGCGTTTCTTTACGGAAACGAACCTTTTTTTCAGTCAAAAAGAACGCCGGGCCCTTCATCGGCAAAGGTTGGCCGCTGTTCCGGTGAGTAGGGTATACGACCGCGTTCCTCCAGGAGCGCCTCGAACTGCTCCAATTCCTCCTCGGTCGTAAGCGAGTCGATCCCCATCTGCTCAAAGCGGCAGTTACAGTGGATCAGCTGGCCGCCACACCAGGGACAGATTTCCACCGGGCAGCCCAGCTCATGATATTCTCCGGCAACGGCGTGGCAGGCTGGGCAGATCTCTGAATCGACCTGCAGCGGCTCGTAGATGGAAAGATTTTCAAAAGGTGAGCAGACATCAAGGAACTCTTTGGTGTTCTCGTAACCAAAGAAATCAATCACTTCCTGTGCGAGGAACCCGTCTTCCAGCCGTCCCTGAAATTCGATGCCCTCACTGGACACCAGGTAGATATAGCGGTTTTCTTCCGTCTGCACGGCGAGCAGAAAAATACCACGCTTGCGGTTCACCAGGCGGATTTCCCGAATCCATTCTTCCTTTGCTTCGGGCAGGTAACTGTAAAATTCCTGCATCAGGGTAAGCCCGATCAAGTCGTCACGGTAGATATCCAGTTGATCGTCTGCCTCTGCACGATGTTGTTCTGGTACTGCATAATCCATGACCGTGGCAATGGCCTTTCTTTTTTTCTCTAATTCATTTCGCATGATCATCACATAAGTGGAGAGTGAGGGGAAATGCTTTTGTGGTTCCCCCAACCTGTTTGCACAGAATGTTAAAGATAATAAGCATCATTGATGGCGTTGCTTGAATTCCCATAATAAATGCGATACAGTACTTTTTCGAAGACCTTTCCGGATGCCCGGCATTGCGATGCCGCCCCATACTTCGTGGTCCTTTCCCTCTTTACTGCTTTTTGATGCAGCTGGCCACGTATCGTTTTATCCGCTAGGTAACCTTCCGGGGATTTCTCCCCGCATGCCATCACCGCAGCATTTTCTTTTTTGGAACTGTATTTGTCTGCTTTGTAGGAGGAGTATGTATGTCTGAAAACGAGTTTTCCCGCCATGCCACGTTGCTCATTGATGGCAAAACTTATGAATTGCCTGTTATTGAAGGCATAGAAGGCGATAAGGCTATCGATATCCGCAATATGCTGCGCGATACCGGGTATACGGCCTTTGACAGCGGGTATAAAAATTCAGCCTCCTGTACCAGCACCATCACCTACCTTGACGGCAGCAAAGGTATTCTGCGTTATCGCGGCTATGCCATTGAGGATCTGGCGGAAAAATGTCTGTTTATTGAGGTCGCCTATTTGCTTCTGCATAACAAACTGCCTAACCGTGATGAACTGGAGTCGTTCCGACTCATGCTCGAGCAGCAGGCACTGATTCACGAGGATATGATTCATTTCTTCGACAAATTCCCGCCCAATGCCTCGCCCATGTCCATTTTGTCGGTCATGGTGAACAGTCTGCACAACTTTTATCCGGAAATGAGCGCGGATCCTCTGGAAAATATCAACCTGACAGCGACCCGGCTGATCTCCAAGATCCGGACTATTGCCGCATTTTCGCATAAAAAGTCCATCGGTCAGCCACTGGTCTACCCGCGTAACGACCTTTCCTACTGTGGTAACTTCCTCAATATGATGTTCGATACCCCGGTACGGCCGTACATCGTGTTGCCCGAGGTCGTGGCGGCGCTGAATAAACTGTTGATTCTGCATGCGGACCACGAGCAGAACTGTTCTACTTCAGCCGTGCGTCTGGTGGGAAGTGCCGGTGGTAATCTTTACGCATCCATTGCCGCTGGTATCAACGCCCTGTGGGGCCCGCTGCATGGCGGAGCCAACGAGGCGGTGGTGCATATGCTGGAGGCCATTCATCTGGATGGCGGCGATTGTAAGAAGTATATTGCCAAAGCCAAGGACAAAAACGATCCCTTCCGCCTTTCCGGATTCGGGCACCGGGTCTATCGCACCTTCGACCCCCGCGGTAAGATTATCAAGGCCGCGTGTGACGGCATTCTTTCGGCGTTGAACGTGAAAGATCCGCTTTTGGACATCGCCCACCATCTGGAAGAGATTGCGCTCACGGATGAGTATTTTGTCAGCCGTCATCTCTATCCCAATATTGATTTTTATTCGGGTATTATCTACCGTGCCTTGGGGATTCCCACCAATATGTTCACGGTGATGTTCGCTCTGGGCCGCCTGCCGGGCTGGATTTCCCAGTGGCGGGAGATGCGCGAGGACCCGGATACCAAAATCTGCCGTCCCCGGCAGATCTATATTGGTGCGCCGTCACGAAAATTTGTGCCGCTCTGCGAACGTGTCTGAAATTTCTATTTTTCTCCTGCCACAGTGCAGACAGAAAGGCCGCTCCCAGTGGAGCGGCTTTTTTATTCAGCCTTGTCCAGACTCTGAGTGCAGCTTAAGTGCACCAGCAGCGGCACGCGCAGGGGCAGGGCTGTTTCCATCTGTTCCTTCAAGAGAGCCGAGACCTGAGGGATTTCCTCCTCCGGCGCTTCCAGCACCAGTTCATCGTGTATCTGCAGCAGCATGTGCGAGCGCAGGTTTGATTTCGTGAGTTTGTCATGAATGCGCAGCATGGCCAGTTTGATGATGTCCGCGGCTGTGCCCTGAATAGGCGTGTTGATGGCGGTGCGCTCGGCAAATTCCCGCTGCACCCGGTTACTGCTGGTGATATCCGGCAGCGGCCGTCTACGGCCAAGCAGTGTGGTCACATAGCCGTGCTCCTGGGCATCGGTGATAATTTTATGCATGAACGCCTTGATACCAGAAAAATGGGCGAAATAGCGGTCGATAAAGGTCTGAGCCTCCTTGCGGCTGATATGCAGCTGGCTGGACAAACCAAAACTGGACATGCCATAGACGATACCGAAATTGATGGTTTTCGCCACCCTGCGCATGTCCGCAGTGACCAGTTCCGGTGCCACGTAAAAAATTTCTGCTGCTGTACGACGGTGGATGTCCTGCCCGGCTGCAAAGGCGGCCAGCAGTGCCGGGTCCTCACTGTAATGGGCGAGCACGCGCAGATCGATCTGGGAATAGTCCGCCGCCACCAGTGAGCAGCCGGGCGCGGCGATAAAGGCCGCGCGGATACGCCGTCCCTCCTCGCTGCGGATGGGAATGTTCTGCAGGTTCGGATTGCTGGAACTGAGCCGACCGGTAGCAGTGCCGCACTGGTTGAAGGAGGTGTGAATACGGCCGGTCCCGGGATTGCGCAGGCTGGCCAGCTTGTCCACATAGGTGGATTTGAGCTTGGCCAGGTTTCGGTACTGGAGAATGAGTGCGGGCAGTTCGTGCACCACACTTAAACTCTCCAGCACCTTCACATCCGTGGACCAGCCTGTTTTGGTTTTACGCCCCTTGGGCAGCTGCAGCCGCTCAAAGAGCACTTCTCCCAGCTGCTTGGGCGAGTTGATGTTAAACGGCTCGCCCGCACTGGTGTAGATGGATGCCTCAATGTCTTCCAGGCGTTCGCCGAATTCTTTGGAGAGATTTTCCAGCAGATCGACGTCCACCAGAATACCTGCCTCTTCCATGGCGGCCAGCACGGGGATCAACGGCGCCTCGACTTCATCCATGAGTCGGGTGAGTCCTGCTTGCGCAAGCAGGGGCTGTTGTTCCTGATAGAGCCGGATCGCGCCGAACACATCCTCGCAGCTGTACGCGCAGGCGTCCGCAAGCGGCACCCGACAAAAGGCGTCCGGGCCGGGGTCCTTGTTGGTTACCTCGCTGAAGCTGGTCATACGCAGGCCGATGTCCTGAGAAAGATCATCCAGTTTATAGGTGTGGCGGTCGGGTTCGATGAGCCAGGCACCGACCATGGTATCGTAGAGCGGCCCCGTAAGCGGTACGCCACCATTCTGCGGTGCGGCGAAGATGGCGAGGTCAAACTTCAGATTATGCCCTATTTTAATAATGGCCGGATGCGTCAGCAGGGGATGCAAGACCTTGATGATGTCCGCAAGCGCAAGTTGACCTGGAAGCAAATCCCCTCGATTATCCCGGTGGCCGCAGGGGACATACCAGGCGCAGCCGTTATCCATGGCCAGTGATATCCCCACCAGATGGGCTGTCAGCGTGTCCAGCCCATCGGTTTCCGTGTCCACGGCAAAGTGGGTGCAGGTAAGCAGTTGCTTGGCCACGGCTTTGAGGCTTTTCAGGTCCTGCACCAGATAAAAATTGTCGGTGGCAATGGTGGCTGCAGGTTCCTCTTCCTGGAGCAGTGAATGGAACTCCAGCTCCTGCAAGAGTTCGCGCCGTTTTTCGTGATCCGGCTCGCGCACCCGGAACTGTTCGATATCGGTGGGCACGTCGGCTGCGGTATTAAGCCGCACCAGATTACGTGAGAGAAAGGCCATATCCTTGTTTTCGCGAATATTGTTTACCATCTTCGACGGCTTGAGCTGGTCAATGACCGAGTAGAGGCCTTCCAGAGTGCCATACTCGGTGATGCATTTCTGGGCCGATTTGGGGCCCACACCAGGCACGCCGGGGATATTGTCGGCGCTGTCACCGGTGAGGGCAAAGTAGTCCAGGAGCTGCGCGGGCGGGATGCCGTACTTTTCCCGGACCGCCGCCTCGTCCATCACCCGGTTGTTCATCGGATCCCACAGAGTGACTTCCGGGGAGACGAGCTGTAGAAGATCCTTGTCACCGGAGACGATCACCACCTGGAAGCCCTGTTCGGTCATGCGCCGGGTGACAGAGGCGATGAGATCGTCCGCCTCCTGATTGCCGTCTTCCAGAAGAGGGATGCTGTAGGCATCCACCATGCGATGGATGTAAGGGATCTGCTGTGCAAGGTCTTCAGGCATGGGAGGGCGGTTGGCCTTGTACTTATCATACATGCGGTGGCGGAAAACCGGTCCCCGGGTATCAAAGGCAATGGCCAGATACTGGGGATTGCGCTCCTTGATAAGGCGCCTGAGGATGGTGGTGAAACCGAACACCGCATGGGTGGGCAATCCCTTGGAGGTGGATAACGGCTTGATAGCGTGGTAGGCCCGGTAGATGTAGGCGCTGCCGTCGATCAGATATAGTTCCGGTTTGCTCATGCTGGAGTTTGCCTTGGAAAAAGAAGGAAATGCGGGGGCAGGGGCGCCGTCCGGCGGCTCGCTGCACCCTTCTGTCAGGTTTGATAATGGGCCAAATCGTCGGGAGAATCCATAAAAAAACCCTGCCAAACGCATTTGGCAGGGTAACAGTTTCTTTGCTTACAGGATAGGTTTTTCAGGCGTGCCCAACCCGGACCCAGGTGGCCTGCGGTCCCTGATCCCCTTCCTCCATAGCAAAAAGGACCTCATCGCCTTCCGCGAGTTCGTTGAGGCTCACATCTTTCAGCACATTGGCATGGAAAAATACGTCAACCTTATTGTTGGTAACGATGAAGCCGTACTCCTCATCGGGAACCAGCTTACGGATGATACCGGTTACCTTGCCATCACCCACGGCGCCATCCACTTTGGCGGTTTTGCTGTGATTCTGTTTCTTTTGGACAATATCCTTGAGCTGCGCTCCAAGCACATCAAAGGCCTCGGTCAGCAGGCTGCGGACGTTTTCGCCCCAGCGTTTTACCGCAACCGTATCATTAGGGATGGTGGCTACCAGCCGCACTTCAAAACCCCCCTCCTTGTATCCGGGTGTTGCTTCAAGCGTTACGCGTAAATGGAGGACGAGGTTGGCGTAATGGCGGATGAGCCGGTTACGTTCCTCTTCAATTTTGTCTTGCCAACTCTTTCGAATTTCAAGATTTTTGGCTTCGATTTTCAATTCCATAGATCTCCTCCAAGGTTAACGGCGGTGGCGACACCATGTCGCTCCCTGCACAACAGATACAGACAATTCCTCCGAAGAAAGAAAAGTTCGAGTGCTGCGATAGGCCAAGGGATGAGGGGTACATGCGGGAAAGAATGTGCATGATGACAAAACATTCTTCAGAGGAAAGGAAAATCGTTTAATCATGTTGAAACTATAGACATACTTGGGTGGGAAAATCAAGGGGGAGAGATGTTTTCTTGACGGGAAATCGTGGAAAACAGTATGGTAAGACTATGAATAATCAAACAAAAATTGGCGTATTGCTCCTTAATCTCGGTGGTCCTGAAGGCCCGGATGACGTGTATCCTTTTCTGTTGAATCTGTTTTCCGACCGGCAGATCATCCGCTTGGGCCCTTTTTTCATGCAGAAATTTATCGCGCGCAGGATTGCCAGAAAGCGCGCGCCTGCGAGTCGGGCCAATTATCAACGCATTGGCGGCGGCTCCCCGATCCGCGCCCGCACCGAAGAGCAGGCTCGGGCGCTGGAGCTGGCGCTGGCAGAGGAGGGGGATTTCCTGGTACGCCCCTGCATGCGCTACTGGCATCCTTTTGCTGCAGAAGTACTTGGCGAGATACGGGAGGCAGGTGTGCAGCGGCTGATCGCTCTGTCCCTCTACCCGCACTACTCCATTGCCACCACCGGATCGTCGGTGACTGATCTCACGGCGGAGATGCGGCGGTTGCATATGGATATGCCTCTCGGCATCATTGATTCCTGGCCGGATCAGGAAGACTATATCGCCTGCCTTGCCGCCAGGATACGCGAGGGCATCGAGCATTTTAAAGGGGCTGAGGTACAGCTTCTTTACAGCGCGCACAGTCTGCCCGTGCAGTTTGTCCGCGAAGGCGATCCTTATGTGGAGCACCTTGAGCGCACGATTAAAGCTCTCGAGGAGAGGGCCGATATTCAGGGGCAGCTTTGTTATCAGAGCCGCAGCGGCCCGGTGGAATGGCTGGGGCCATCCCTGCCGGATACTTTGCGGGAACTGGCGGCCAAGGGGTGTCCCAATGTGCTGGTGCTGCCGATCTCCTTTGTGTCCGATCACGTGGAAACATTGTATGAAGTCGATATCCAGTACCGGAAGCTGGCGCAGGAACTGGGCATGGGATACGCCATGACCAGGGCCTTGAACGTAGATCCTCTGTTCATTGGGGGGCTGCGGAAGCTGGTGCATGAGCACATAGCGTGAGCAAAATTTGCTCGTGCGGTTACAGCAAGCTTGGAAAAGTGCCTCACTGAGGCCCGTGTCTGTCAGTCCCGAGGCTGGTGTGTGCAACATTGCAGTTCCACCAGCCTCTGGAAAAGTCTGATCTTGAAAGGCTGTAGTCAGTACTGATCAGATGCTTGTGGAAGATTCAGGTGTGATACTGCGCATCCGTATATTCATGATGATGCCGATGGCCAGCATGTTGGTGAGCAGCGAAGATCCACCGTAACTGAACAGCGGCAAGGGCACACCGACCACGGGCAGAAAGCCCATGATCATAAACAGGTTAATGACCGCCTGCCAGAAAATGAGCATGGTGCAGCCAAAGGCAAGAATGGAGCCGAACTTGTCTTTTGCGGACATAGCCACATTCAGCCCCCAGATGAGCATGAAGAAATAGCAGGCGAGGAAAAAAAGAGATCCTGCAAAACCCCATTCCTCACCCCACACCGAGAAAGCGAAGTCTGTGTGCCGCTCCGGCAGGAAGTGCAGATGCCCCTGCGTGCCTTCCATGAATCCCTTGCCGAAAATCTTACCGCTGCCAACAGCGATTTTGGACTGTAGGATCTGATAGCCGTGGTTCATGGGATCGGCTTCGGGATAGAGGAAGGTCTCAATACGCTTGCGCTGGTAATCCTTGAGCAGGAATTTCCAGCCGACAAAAACGCATGTAAGCCCCAGGCTGCCAAGGATACCCAGGGTGGCCCATCGCAAACGCACAAAAAGGGTCATGGTAACAAAAACGATCGCGCAGATCAGGGCTGTCCCCAGGTCGGGTTGTTTCGCGATGAGAACAAAGGGTATGGCTGTGAGGAGCGCTGGTTTGATAAGGTCGCGCAGCCGGTAGCCGTCAGGTGCATCAGTGTTGGCATAGCACGTGGCGAGCACCAGGATAAGTACCAGTTTTGCTGCCTCTGATGCCTGTAGATTGAAAAAACCCAGATCAATCCAGCGTTGCGATCCGGAAATGGCTTTGACGAAAAAAAGCGTGTAGGTCAAAAGCAGCAGGATAATTACATAAAGAATGTAGCTCAGCTTACTGAGATGGTGATAATCAACCAGGAGAAGGCAGAAAATCAGACAGAGCCCTGTAGCAAAAAAAATGCATTGTTTATAAAAAAGAGACGATACCCCAACCGATGTATGTGTGGAGCTGAAGATATTGGTCAGTGCCATGGCGCAGACCAGAACCAGCATCAAGAGCATAACCCAGTCAAAGTGCTGAAAAAGTCGTCGATCACATTGCAGCATGCCGCTCACCTTGTTTCATTGATATGTTGCGCGGAAGGCGCCCGCCGCGATTTTTTAGATTTTGAACGAGGTGGTGTCTGTGCAGGCATCGTCGACGGCTGTTGCTCCTGTGCCGGGGCCTCCAGCGCTGGGGTTTCCTGTACTGGAGCTGTATCGGTGTTTCCAGCGTCAGTCTCCTCCCCGGCTTCGTTTTCCTCTATCATATTCTGTGGCATGATAACTTTGGCGTCAGAGGGATTGCCGTTTGCCGTTGTCTTGAATTTATTTTGAAAATATTTCTCGAGAATTTTTGAGGCAATGGGCGCGGAAGCAGAACCACCGTGCAAGCCATGTTCAACAAGGACGGTGACCACAATTTCCGGATTGCTCGCTGGTGCGAAACAGGTGAACCATGCGTGATCGCGGTACTCGTAGGGAATGTTGGCTTCTTTCAAATGCTTGTATTGCGCCAGGCGGACAACCTGCGCGGTACCGGTCTTGCCGCCGACCAGGATTCCCTGAACGCCAATCTGCGCTTTACGTGCTGTGCCATGAGCACTGTTGACCGCATCCACCATGCCTTCACGAATCAGCTGAAAGGTCTTTGCCTGCCCCGTGATAGTGGAAAGAACGGTCGGGTGGAAGGTCCGCAGTACATTGCCATCCGGGTCCGTCACTTTTTCAATGAGGGATGGTTTGTACAGTGTGCCGCCATTGGCAATAACCGAGGTCATCAATGCTATCTGCAGCGGTGTGGCCAGGTCGTATCCCTGACCAATGGCCACGGAGAGTGTTTCACCTTCATTCCACTTTCTGCCGTAGACCTTCTTCTTCCATTCAGAGGAGGGAATAAGACCAGGCTTTTCGTGCTCCATCTCAATACCTGTTTTTGAGCCCAGGCCGAACATTTTGGCATATTTGGCCAGCCGGTCTATACCGAGATTTTGGCCTACATGGTAAAAATACACATCGCAGGATTCCGCTATAGCTCTGCGGAGCTGGATGCGTCCGTGCCCGCTGTGCCGCCAGCACCGGTAGACCCGGTTCCCAAAGTTATAATATCCTGGACAAAAAAAGGTGGTACCTGGGTTGATCACGTTCGCGGCCAGGCCTGCGAATGCCGTGACCGGTTTGAATGTGGAACCGGGAGGGTACTGGCCCTGAATGACTTTATTGATCAGCGGCTTGTGGGGATTTTTGAGCATGTCGTCCCAGTCTTTCTGCGAGATACCGCCCACAAATTTTTGCAGATCAAGTGTTGGCGCACTGTCGGCCACGAGGATGCGGCCGGTATTCACCTCCATGGCTACCACGGCACCCGCGTAATCATGCGATGCCATCTCGTCTTCGGCAATTTTCTGTAGTTCCATATCCAGGGTGAGTTGGATATCGTCACCTGGCAATGGATCATCACCCTTCAGGTTTTCCTGTTCAAAACCTAGCGCATTGACCTCGACGTTGTGGTGTCCTTTTTCGCCGCGCAGTTCAGCCTCACTGATTTTTTCCAGGCCCATCTTGCCGATTAAGTCGCCGCCCTTGTAACGATTTTTATCTGTTTCGCTGTTTTTTGCCCGGTCAAGCTCACTCTGCGTGATCTCACCCATGTACCCGATGATATGCGAGGCGAGGTTACCGTAGTGGTAAATGCGCAGTGGCACCACCGCAATATCGATATCCGGCAGATACATGCGGTTGCTCTCAATACGGGCGACGGTTTCCCAGTCGATGTCTTCCGCCAGTACAACCGGCAGATGGCCGGGAGTGTTGGCCATTTTACGGATTTTGTCGAGCAGGACAGAGGGATCTTCATGGAGGATGCGGGTAAGGCTTTTAAGCCACTCGTCGTTGATTTTGTTGTTTTCACGCATCCAGACCACATTGAACGAGGGACGGTTGGTGACCAGTTCCCGGCCCTTGATGTCGTAAATATTGCCGCGGGGGGCCGCTATTTCAATGGAGCGGACACGGTTGGTATCGGCGAGCACACTGAAATCATCACCATGCTGAATCTGCAGAAACCACAGGCGGGTGATAATGACGGCAAACATGAAAATGACCAGTACACAGCTGTACATAGCCTTTTTCCTGTAGCCGTTGAGATCGTTTTCATCGCGGGGAGTGATCTTGGTGACGCCTGTATCACGCTTGCGTTCCGCGTCGAGCAGAGGCTCCGGCCGGCGGCGGTTTGAGCTTCTCAACGTTGTGGTCTTTTTTCCAAACAATGCAGCCACGTAATACCTCGTTGGTCCTTCCGGAAGAGAAAATTCATGAGGCCCGTCGGCGGCGGTTATCCGTCCGCAGACGCAGTCGGTTCCAGGGAAGCAGACGGCCTAGAGTGGAGGTGCGTACTTTTTCGAAGAAAAAAAATAGAGGATAAGCCAGGATAATCACCAATACCGCCCGGCTTGCCATTTGCCACCACGACCAGGGCACAATTTCACCGGGCAGGAGGAAGTCAAGAATCAGATACACAACCCAGTGAATGATCAGGTAGGCCGCGCCGATCAGGGGAAGCTGATAGAGGGTTTCCCGGGTCGGCAGTCTTCCCGTCACAGATTTAAGCAGAAAAAAACCGCCAAAACAAATAAGTGCGTTGCTGCCCAGAACAGTCCCGCAAAGCACATCCAGTACACAGGAGAGCACAAAAAGAATAATCAGACTGTGCAGGATATCGAGCCGGAATGCCAGAAAGGCAACCAGCACAAAGGCAAAATCAGGAGGCGGAAACCAGGAGGAGGCGGGGACAAATATTGTCGTTTGCAGGATCACCAGCAAAAGTCCGACCAGAATAAAGTTAACCACGACCATTGTTCCTGTTTATCCACTCCCTTGAGAAGAGGTCCATCCACAGTCAGCGGGAATTACTGCTGTTCCAGCTGTCTGATTTCAGCCTGATTGGGTTGATGCAGGACCAGGACGTGCTCCAGCTTGAGATAATCTACCGATGGCGTAACTTCAATCTGGTGGAACATACCACGCGGATGTTTGATAATTTTGGAAACAATACCAACAGGGATGCCCGTGGGAAAAACACCGCCATAGCCGGCAGTCACCACGTGATCTCCCTCTTCCACTTCCGCGGTTTTCAAAATGTAATCAAGTTTATACACCAGGGTACCGTCGCCTTTGAGAATACCCCTGACCCGTGATTTCTGCAGGAGTACATCAATGGCACTGGAGGGGGCTATGGCAAGGAGTACTTTGGCATAATTCGGAGAAACAGCAAACACCTGTCCCACCACGCCATCGCTGTTGACTACGGGGTCACCCTTGATGATACCGCTGTTGGCCCCCTGGTCAATGATGACCGAACGGTACATGGCCGAGGGGTCTTTGCCGACGATGTTGGCAGCAACGCTGCTCTGCGGGCCCAGTGTGTTTTTGAATTCAAGCAGCTTGCGCAGGCTGGCATTGGTGGCCATGGCCTCCCGGCTTTTATTCAGGAGTGCCTCGTTTTCCTGCAACTGCTGAGTAAGCCGCTTGTTATCTTCGCGTAAACGCAGGCTGTCATGCAGGATATCAATGTACTCGCTCTTGAAGCGGGCCACCCAGGAACTGGTGATGGTGACCACTTTCTGCAAGGGTCCCACCGCTTCCAGGGTAAGTTTGTGCATTGAACCAAATTGTTGACTTCCAATAGTAGAAATAAGGAAGATCAGGGCAATGGTCAGGAGTATTCCGGCCAGCAGGAAAACACGGAACATGCGGAACCGGCTGGCTCGTTGTTTGGCGCTCTTTTTTTTCATTAAAATTGCTACGAAGCAAGGGCATAACGCGCGAATGAAACGGCTCAAGAACAACAGAGATATGAAGGCCCTGCTTAGTCGATGGCAATTTCCCTTAGGATCTCGATGTTGTCAAGGGCCTGGCCTGAACCCAGCACCACAGAGGAAAGAGGATCATCGGCTACAATAATTGGCATTCCGGTTTCGATCTTAAGGCGGGTATCGAGATTTTTCAAGAGCGCACCGCCGCCGGTAAGCACAATCCCTGAATCAACAATATCCGCAGCAAGTTCCGGGGGGGTCTGTTCAAGAGCCACACGGACGGCATCGACAATGGCGTCAACCTGTTCGGCAATAGCAGACTGAATTTCCTTGGAGGTGATGGTCAGGGTTTTCGGAATGCCGGAAACCAGATCGCGCCCCTTCACATCCATGGTTTCGTAGGGCTCTTCGGGAAGCACGTTGCCGATGGTTGTTTTGATCTCTTCCGCGGTCCGTTCGCCGATGGCAAGATTATGCTTGCGTTTGATGTGCTGGAGAATGGAATCATCCAGCTTATCACCAGCCACGCGTACCGATTTTGCATACACGATACCCGCAAGGGAGATGACTGCCACCTCGGTGGTACCACCGCCGATATCCACGATCATGCTGGCTGTTGGTTCGGTGATGGGCAGATTGGCACCGATGGCTGCTGCCATAGGTTCCTCGATGAGATATACTTCACGGGCACCGGCGGATTCGGCGGTGTCGCGCACGGCACGTTTTTCCACCTGGGTAATCCCGGAAGGCACCGAAATAATAATGCGCGGATGCACCAGAGTGCGGCGATTGTGCACCTTGTTAATGAAGTAGCGCAGCATGGCTTCTGTTACTTCAAAATCAGCGATAACCCCGTCTTTCATTGGCCGGATGGCAACAATATTGCCAGGGGTGCGGCCAAGCATCTCCTTAGCCTCACCACCCACCGCCAGAACCCGGCTGCCGCGGGAATCCTTACGAACCGCAACCACCGAAGGTTCACGCAGCACAATGCCTTTTCCTTTCACGTACAGCACGGTATTGGCGGTGCCTAAATCAATAGCCAGATCGTTGGACATCCAACCAAACAAAAAGTTAAACGGGGAAAACATATACTAAATACCTCTGTAAAAAGGGTGAGAAATCAAGTTATTATGCACGACTATTACAGACGGAAAAATCAAGGTCCATGCGTGCGATTGGGCAAAGAAATGAAATATATTATATTACCAAGAGAACCCATGCTTGGCAAATAGATATACTCTTCGATTGAAAAAGAAATGAGAAAAACTTGACATCACCGCGGGCAACATGGTAAATGCCTCCTCCAGAAAACAACGGGGCTATAGCTCAGCTGGGAGAGCGCTTGAATGGCATTCAAGAGGTCAGCGGTTCGATCCCGCTTAGCTCCACCAAGATATTGAAATCGTTAGATAAATTAACGATTCTCGTCTTAACAAGCCTATCTTATCCACCATCCTATACACAGCGATGGGAGGTTTTAAGATGGGCTTTTTTGTTTCTGCTCCTGCATATTCCCCACGGCGTACATATCGCTTCCGGTCAAGTGCATGTCCTCAGTTCCCTAAATACATCTATCAAGTTCCCTCTGGATTGCTCATTTTCAGAATGAGGATTCCCCTTGATTGCCGTTCCATGATTGGCAAACGTGAACTGCAATATTCACTTAAAACGCACTGTGTCTATTCTGCAAGACAGCAAGTTGCATTTATCCTTCCTTTTCTGAATCAAGTCTTTAATGAGATCAGGCACGGACTCTATGAGGATATGCCAGACAGTCTCGCGCCAACTCTTCAGCATGCAATACGTAAGCTCATTAAGGGGAAAGCTGTGGGAACTCCTGTACTGCAGGATACTGCCTCACTTTTGCATTCAGGGAGACACCAGGGACTTGAAGAAGTGCAACCATTGACTCCTGCAAAAGAATCGCTGCCTTTGCCAGAGGCCACCAGTCAACCGTCAGCAAAGGTGACAACAAGGGCAGAGGTTAAGGAAACTTTGTTTTCAACGGTCAAAGAAGCATTTTTCAATGAGAAAGAACTTGCCGATGGCTGGCGGTTGAAGACCAAAGAAGATCACGAGGCGGTCTTCTCCTTATTCGTGGAAATCTTTGGAGATGTTCCCGTGGAACGCATTGACAAGGCCGTTATTCGAGACTTCAAAGACACCATTATTCTCTTAAACGAGGCAATATTGAAGATTGACTATGAGATTTAAGAAGGATAAAGGTTGATATATTCTTTTGGCTAAAAGAGGTGGATATGATGCAATTTAGAGAAATTTTGTCTCGTATTACAGGGCTCAGTGTTCCTATTTTTGGTGTTCAATGGAACCATCCTGAATCTGAAATAGCTATTGCACGACGAATCCTGTCTTTTCTTGCTGATAGAAGGGTCTTGTTTGATCCTTCAGAGGTAGAGGTACCATATCATTGCGTGTCGTCTGTATTGAAGATTAGGGAGTTCCTCACTTCTCAACTCGGCAATCTTGATCAACAGCGAGAGTTATCCCAAAGTCTTCAAGCAATGCGTGCCGCATGTCGCAAATTTCTCACCATGGTAGATGCCGATGATGAAAAGATTGTAAGATACGGTGGGCAGCATGATCATTATGCAGGTTGGATTTTCATTGGTGCTTTAGGGGAACTGCGCGGAGTTTTTGGGGTCCATGTGGTGAATTCAAGTTGCAAGTGCACCAGCAAGAGCATTGTTAAAAACTTCAGCG
>DAIODL010000004.1:0-25677 GCA_036746815.1 Desulfobulbus sp. | reverse complement strand
ACCGGTATGGTTGCAGGGCTCAAGGGTCACATAGATGGTGCCGCCACGGGCAGCCTCGCCGGCATCGGCAATGGCATGCACCTCGGCATGGGGTGTGCCTGCCTTATGGTGGTAGCCTCTGCCCACCACCTTCCCCTGATTGACGATAACTGCGCCTACCGCCGGGTTGGGCGCTGTGCGTCCCAGCCCCTTGACTGCCTCGTTGACAGCAAGGCGCATGTAGATTTCATGACTGGTCACAGCGGGTTTGTCCATACCGCTCTCCTGCTTGCTGTTCAATGGTTCCCCCGCTCGCCCAAAAAGGATTTCAGTTCCTGCATAAATTCATTCACATCTTTGAACTGCCGGTACACGGAAGCAAAGCGGACATAGGCAACCTCATCCAGGGCAGGCAGCGCTTCCATAACCCATTCGCCAATCTGGGCGGTGGGAATTTCCTTGCCGCCATGGTCCTGCAGTTTCAGTTCAATGCTGTCCACAAAGGCGTCGATATCGGTCATGCTCACCGGCAGTTTCTCGCAGGCCTTCTCCAGACCGGCAATAATTTTGCCCCGGTCCCAGGCCTCGCGACGCCCATCTTTTTTAATGAGCATGGGCAGCATCAATTCGATGCGTTCGTAGGTGGTGAAACGGCGGTTGCACGCATTGCATTCCCTGCGGCGGCGAGTGATGGTTTTATCCTTGCTGATACGGGAATCAATCACCCGGCTATCCAGATAACCACAATATGGACATTTCATAATTCGCCCCCCTCGACAAAAATGACCAATAAAAAAAACCGGTCGCTTCCTGAAAAGCGTACCGGTTTTTTAGTCTGTTGAATACTGGAAATCAGTCAAACATGGAAACCCTGCGTAAATGCCGACCTCCCTCGAACTCCGTATCCAGCCAAACGCGTACAATGTCCAAGGCAATCGCCACGCCCAATACCCGTGATCCAAAACAGAGTATATTGGCATTGTTGTGTTCCCGACTCAGACGCGCGGTGACCGCCTCATGGCAGAGCGCCGCACGAATGCCATGATACCGGTTGGCAGCCATGGACATGCCAATGCCCGTACCACAGATAAGAATGCCCCGATCAGCTTGCCCGTCAAGAACAGCCTGACAGACCTTGGCGGCAAAATCAGGGTAGTCGACCGATACGGGCGAAAAACACCCCATATCCTCAACTGTGTGACCAGCCTCCCGTAACCACTGGCAGACATCGTTCTTCAGTGGAAATCCGCCATGATCGCAGCCGAATGCTATTTTCATTGGTTTCCCTCCAGAGGGATCCTTATGCAAATTTCCGGAACACGACTACGCCATTGGTGCCGCCGAAACCAAACGAGTTGGAAATCGCGATCTGCGGATGTGCCTCCCGCGCGGTCAACGGCACATAATCAAGATCACAGTTCGGATCCGGATTGTGCAGATTAATAGTAGGCGGAATGATGCCGCTATGCAAAGCCAGCACCGTAAAAGCGGCTTCAATACCACCGGCAGCGCCCAGCATATGACCAGTCATGGATTTCGTGGAGCTGATCATCAGTTTGCTGGCGTGATCACCAAACACCGTTTTAACAGCAGCGGTTTCGCACTTATCATTGAGCGGCGTAGAGGTCCCGTGCGCGTTTATGTAATCAACCTCTTCGGGGTTAATCTGCGCGTCACGGATGGCAGCCGCCATGCAGCGGGCCGCGCCTTCACCATCTTCAGGCGGAGCGGCAATATGATGCGCGTCACTGCTCTGACCATAACCGATGATTTCGGCATAGATGGTGGCTCCACGTTTTTTGGCAGACTCCAGTTCCTCGAACATGAGCATACCCGCGCCCTCGGAAATGATGAAACCATCACGGTCCCGGTCAAAAGGACGCGAGGCCGTGGCAGGATCGTCATTACGGGTAGACAGTGCCTTCATGGCACTGAATCCGCCGACCGCCATGGGGCAGATCACCGATTCCGTACCTCCGGTGATTGCGGCGTCGCAGTCACCGTAGGCAATATGCCGGAAGGCTTCGCCCACTGCGTGAGTACCAGCGGCACAGGCGGTCGTCTGGGTGAGATTGGGCCCCTTGCTGCCAATCCACATGGAAATGTGGCCGGAAGCCATGTTCGGAATCACCCTGGGAATGAAGAACGGGGTGATTTTCCGCGGTCCCTTCTGCTCAAGCACTGTATGATACTCTTCAATGGTGGGGAGTCCACCCATGCCACAGCCGGTAATGACTCCCACCCGTTCAGCGTTTTCTTCCGTGATCGACAGGCCGCTATCCTTCCATGCCATGTCAGCAGCGGCAAGCGCATATTGCACGAAGAGATCGAGATTTTTTGCCTGTTTCTTCTCAAACCACAAGTCAGGATTAAACCCTTTCACTTCAGCGGCAATCTGCGAGGCATAGCCAGCGGCATCAAAGCGGGTGATAGGTCCAATTCCGCCCTGCCCCTTGACCAATGCCTGCCACGTCTCGCTGGTACCAATACCAACCGGCGTGACCAAGCCGATTCCCGTTACAACGACCCGTCGTTTCACACTCACACCGCCTCGTTTCAACCTTGAAGTTTAGCCACGTAATCGATGGCGTTCTGCACGGTGGTGATCTTCTCGGCATCCTCGTCAGGAATTTCGACATCAAACTCCTCTTCCATGGCCATGATCAGCTCAACCAGATCCAGGGAATCAGCACCAAGATCATCCACAAAGGACGCACCTGGCACAACCTTCTCACGATCCACGCTCAACTGCTCAACTATAATGTCTATCATTTTATCTTCGACTGCCATTGTTATTCTCCTCAATACATTGATTTTTTTTGTGATTAACCATTTTCTGCATGTACGGCAGACGGGTATTTCCTGTCAAAAGCCCATGTACATTCCGCCATTGACATGCAGAGTCTGACCAGTCATGTAGCCACTGTCAGGCGATGCCAGAAAAGCCGCAGCTCCGGCCACATCCTCCGGGGTACCAAGCATACCCATGGGAATCTGAGCCATCAAGGCCTTCTGGACATCCTCGGGGAGCCCGCTGGTCATATCCGTTGTGATATAACCGGGAGCAATACAGTTAACGGTGACATTGCGCCCGGCCAGTTCCCTGGCCATAGACTTGGTCAAACCGACCAGACCGGCCTTGGCTGCAGCATAATTCACCTGCCCTGCATTTCCGACGAAACCAACAACAGACGTCACGTTGATAATCCGTCCCCACCGATTTTTCATCATGGTACGCATGGCAGCTTTACTGCAGACAAACGCACCCTTCAGATTGGTATCAAGCACGCGGTCCCAATCGTCGTCTTTCATGCGCGCCATCAAACCGTCGCGGGTAATACCCGCATTGTTGACCAATATGTCGATGCGTTCGTAGGTCTCGGTGATTTTTCTCACCTGCTCCTGCACCGCAGCCGCATCGGCCACATTAAACTGTATGGTAAATCCCTTGCCGCCGGCCGCTTCGATCAGATGCAGGGTTTCCTCGGCAGCGGTCGGGTTGGCCACATAATTGATGCCAACCATCGCGCCCATAGCGGCCAGTTTCCGGCTGATGGCGCGACCGATACCACGGCTGCCACCTGTGACCAGGGCAATTTTCTGTTCAAGCATTACTCTTCACCTCTTTCAAGCGCTGGATGAGCCGGGGCACGACTTCATACAGATCGCCTACAATCCCATAGGTGGCCAGATCAAAAATAGGAGCGTTTTTATCCCGGTTGATGGCAACCACCACTTCAGCCGACTGCATGCCCACCGCATGCTGTACCGCACCGGAAATACCACAGGCGACATAAAGTTTAGGACTAACCGTCTTACCAGTCTGGCCGACCTGATGCGGATAGGAAATCCAGCCGGCATCAACGGCTGCACGCGAGGCGGAAACCGCGCCGTTAAGCTCATCTGCAAGCTCGCGCAGCAGGGTAAATCCTTTGGCGGAATCCAGTCCCCGCCCTCCGGACACCAGCGCCTCAACCTCCTGAATATTAACCTGCTCATCGGTGCTGACCACGGTTTCCAGAACCTGCAGGTGTGAATGCAAAAGGTTCTCAGGAATATCCAGGGTAATCACCTCACCTTTCCGGGAGTTGTCCGGCGTCAGTGGCGCCATGACATTGGGACGGACCGTGGCCATCTGCGGCCGGGTACGCGGGCACTCAATAGTGGCCATGATATTACCGCCGAACGCGGGACGGGTCTGCAGGAGCATACCGTCACTCTCGCGGATTTCCAGGCGGGTGCAGTCCGCGGTGAGACCGGCGTTGATCACCGTGGCCACAGACGGAATCACCGAGCGGCCGATGGCGGTCGCTCCGGCAAGCACGATCTCGGGCTTATAAGTGGAAATCACCTGCTCAAGCACAGCAGCATACACATCTTCCCTAAACGTTTCCAACTCAGGCGACTGAGCCAGCAGCACCTTATCCGCGCCACCGGCAATGAGTGCATCCGCATAACCGCTGACCTTCCCCCCCATCAGCAGCACGCTTAAGGGCACACCGCGCATATCAGCCAGTTTGCGGCCTATGCCCAGGAGTTCAAAACTTACCGGTGCCACCTGACCATGCCGGTATTCGGCAAACACCAGCACACCGCTGTATTCATCCAGGTTGGCCTGCGTCCGCTTGGCAACAGTCTCAATTTTGAGCGCCCCAACCGGACAATTTTCCACGCACGAACCGCACAGGGTACACGAGTCACCGACAACAGCACAGTCACCCTGCACGCTGATTGCACCAAAGGCGCAACTGCTTTCGCAGATACCGCAGGCCGTGCATATTTCACAATCTATAATCAGCATAGGAGTTCCGTCTGAACGGGTGTGTCACATTAAAGATAGGGTTTCAAACATTCGATCAGCTGGTCGACCTGCTCATCAACCGTGCCGGAGAACATGCGCCGGTCACCACGAGGTTCCGGAGAGAAGACGCGCGCCACCTGGGTGGGCGACCCAGCCAGTCCAATGGACTGCGGATCAGCGCCGATATCCTGGGCGCTCAATGTCTTGATTTCTGCTTTTTTGGCCCGCATTTTCCCTTTCAGGGACGGCACACGCGGCTCGTTGATGTCCTTGACCACGGTGAGCAGCGCCGGCAGCGGCAGACGCACCACGTCAAAACCGTCGTCCATCATGCGCTCAACATCAATGCTCTCGTTATTCACTTCACGGGTTTTCTGCACGCAGGTCACAAAGGGAATCTGCAGACGGCGAGCCAGTCCCGGCCCGACCTGGGCGGTGTCGCCATCAATGGCCTGTTTGCCGCACAGCACCAGATCGCATGGACCGATTGAGCGCACCGCCTGCCCCAGTGTATAGGAGGTGGCCCAGGTGTCGGCGCCGGCAAAAGCACGGTCAGAGACCAGTACTCCTTCATCGGCTCCGCAGGCAATCGCCTCGCGCAGTACTGCTTCGGCCTGGGGGGGACCCATGGTCAGCACGGTCACCGTACCGCCCATTTTCTCCTTGATGGCCACACCCTCTTCCAGGGCATGACGGTCAAAGGGGTTCATTATCGCTTCCACCCCTTCCCGGGCAAGCGTGTTGGTCTTCGGATCAAGCCGGACGTTTTTGGCGTCCGGTACCTGTTTCACACAGACAACAATTCGCATACAATACGCCTATCAGGAATATTCTTTGTTCAGTTCCTGGCCCACCACATTCCGCTGAATCTGGTTGGTGCCTTCGTAAATCTGCAGAATCTTGGCATCCCGCATCATCTTTTCAACCGGATATTCCTTCATGTAGCCATAGCCGCCCAACACCTGCACAGCGTCCGTGGTTACCTTCATGGCCATATCCGTGGCAAAGACCTTACACATGGATGAAACCTTAGACATGTTCTTGGGATGCGCATCAATGTGCTTGGCAGCGGCATAAACCAGGGCACGGGCCGCTTCAAGCTGCATAGCCATGTCGGCCAGCATATGCTGAATAGCCTGGAAGGAAATGATGGGTTTGCCAAACTGCACACGCTGCTTGGCATAGGTGACCGCCTCATCAAGCGCAGCTTGGGCAAGGCCGACACCCAAAGAGGCAATACCTGGACGGGACATATCAAGAGTCTTCATGACCGTGATAAAACCGGTGCCTCGGC
The DNA here is from genome assembly GCA_036746815.1 of Desulfobulbus sp. Classification (GTDB taxonomy): domain Bacteria; phylum Desulfobacterota; class Desulfobulbia; order Desulfobulbales; family Desulfobulbaceae; genus Desulfobulbus. The sequence continues at coordinate 19,603 of DAIODL010000004.1, read as the reverse complement.
GGCCCACAAGACGGTCTTTAGGGATCCGGCAATCCTTCATCACCAGTTCTCTGGTCGACGAGGAACGGATACCCATTTTATTTTCTTTCTTGCCGTACGAAAAACCGGGATCGCCATCTTCAACTATAAAAATGGAAGCACCACGGGCACCCTTACCCGGATCTGACAGCGCGACGATGCTGTAAATTTCTGATTCACCACCATTGGTAATCCACTGCTTGGTGCCATTCAGCACCCAAGTATCACCATCAAGTACGGCGGTGGTACGGATCCCGGAGGCATCACTGCCCGCGTTCGCCTCGGTCAAACCAAAGGCGGCCCAGCGCTCGCCGCTGGCAATGACTGGCAGATATTTCTCTTTCTGTTCCTTGCTGCCGGCGATCATCACCGGGAAAATACCCAGAGCACTGGCGGCAAAACTGGTGGCCACACCCACGCAACCGCGGGCAAGCTCTTCCATGGCCAGCACAATTTCAAAGCAGCCACCGCCAAACCCCCCGTATTCCTCGGGAACAAAAATGCTGAAGAGATCGGCTTTGGCGATATCCTGCAGAATTTCACGGGGAAACTGGTTTTTCTCATCCAGTTCTGCACGCACGGGAATGATCTTTTCATTGGTGATCTCGCGCGCGGTGTCGACGATCATCTGTTGCTGCTCAGTAAGAAAATAATCCACGTATAGTTTCCTCCACGTTCCTTACCAACGAATAAGCAAAGCGCCCCAGGTGAGGCCACCACCAAACGTACACAGCAATATCAGATCACCCGGATGTATCCGTCCCTGTCGATTCGCCTCATCAAGGGCAATAGGGATACTGGCTGCCGAGGTGTTTCCATATTGGCTGAGATTGATAAACATCTTGTCTTCAGGAACTCCCAGGCGTTCCCGCAGATTTTTAAGAATGCGAATATTTGCCTGATGCGGAATTACAAGGTCAACATCAGCGATGCTGAGATTATTTTCCTGCAGAACCTGATTGGTGACGCCTTCCATCATACGCACGGCGTGTTTGAAAATTTCGCTGCCATTCATGCGAATGAGGGATCCAGCCCAATCTTCGGTGCGCAAGTCCGGATTCTGGCTTTCGGGGCTGTCCATGCACAGAAGTTGCCAGAAGCTCCCATCGGAACGAAGGCAACTGCCCAGCACCCCCCGGCCATCATCACTTCCGCTGAGCACGACCGCTCCGGAACCATCGCCGAACAAAACACAGGTATTGCGATCCTGCCAGTTCACCCGGGTGGAAAGGGTTTCCGAACCGATCAGAAGAATTTTCATCTCCGGACGATTGCGGATGTACTGACTTGCCAGGTCCAGACCATAGGTAAAGCCTGCACAGGCGGCGTTGATATCATAGGCAAACGCGTTTTTGGCGCCGAGCTCCGCCTGCACAAAGCAGGCAGTGGAAGGCATAATCATATGCGGCGACAGCGTTGCTACAACAATCAGATCAAGAGATTCTGGTGAAACACCGGCGTCATCCAATGCCCGGCGTGCGGCCTGCGCGGCCAGATGAAAATTCTGTTCACCGGTACCTGCGATATGTCTGGTTTTAATGCCGGTACGGCTCGTGATCCACTCATCCGATGTTTCCACCATCTGCTCAAGATCAGTATTGGTGAGAACTCGTTTCGGCAGACACGATCCCGTGCCTAAAATAGCGCTTCTACTCATGCACAACCTGTTTCTCTGGTAAAAACTGACCAAGCGCATCGACGATAGCGGCATTGACCCGATGCTGGACCATATTTGCAGCCACTTCAACCGCATTGCGAATAGCTACCGCATTTGAGGCCCCGTGGCACACAATACCGGTGCCATCAATCCCCAGCAGCGGCGCACCACCATATTCAGCGTAATCGACCTGTTTTTTGAAGCCGGAGAGAGCACCACGCATCAGCAGATAACCGAACTTGGCACGCCATGATTTCATAATCTCCGTCTTCAACATCTGCATAGCCGCCTCAGCCAGGCCTTCACTTATCTTCAATGTGATGTTGCCCACAAAACCATCGCAGACAACCACATCCACATCACCACGGTAGACATCACGCCCCTCAACATTCCCGACAAAATTCAAAGAGCTGGCGCTCAACAATGCGTGGGTTTCCTTGACCAGGGCATTCCCCTTCCCGGTCTCCGCTCCATTACTTAAGAGTCCCACACGAGGACTGGGGATATGCCGGAGCAGACGCACACAGGAGGATGCCATGACTGCGAACTGGTACAAATGCTGAGCACGGCAGTCCACATTGGCCCCGATATCCATCAGCATAACAGGTTTTTTGATGGAGGGAAAAAAACTGGCAATCCCGGGACGGACAACACCAGGCAGGCGGCCCAGCTTACGGATGGCAGCAGCCATGGTTGCCCCGGAATTCCCAGCGGAAACGAGCGCATCGGCTTCACCGGTTTTCACCAAGCCAAAACCGACCATTATGGATGCTTCTTTTTTCTTACGAACGCCATCCACTGGCGAATCGTCCATGGTGATAACTTCAGAGGCATGATGCACGCTTACACGTTGTAACGCATCCGTATCCCCTTTTCCCAACTCAGCAAGTTGTCGGTTAAGAAGATCAGAGGGACCGACCAAAATGACCTGTAGATCAGACTTGCCGCTGACAGCGGCAAGTGCACCCTTAATTGCCATTTCCGGTCCCAAATCGCCACCCATGGCGTCAAGGGCTATTTTCACAGCTATGCCTGTTTATCAGATCAACCTAAATCTTCACCAAGCTGAATAATTTTCTTCCCTTTATACGTACCGCAACCACCACACAGACGGTGAGGCATCTTCGGCTCGCCACACTCGGGACATACACCGATGCTCGGCTTGGTCAGAGCATCGTGAGCGCGGCGCTGATGGGTTCTGGAATAGGAATGTCTTCTTTTTGGTAAAGCCATGGTTCTTCTCCTTAAGCAACACGGAACTTCCGCGAAATTACAGTAAATTTCTTTCTATCTCTTCAGTTTTTTCAAAACGGCAAAAGGCGAGTTCTCATTCACCTGATCACACCTACATGCTTCTTCATTTAAATTTGCGCCACAGCGCAAACACAATCCGCAGCAATCCGCGGAACAGAGATGCTTGATCGGCAATGCCAGATACAGTTGCTGGCGCATCACATCATCCAGATCAATGGCCGGTTCCGTCAGAATCTCGGTTTCCAGATCAACGGGTGCAGAGTCCATCTCCTTAACCCGCCACGCCTCACCGGCATCCACAGCAAACAACAGTTGAAATGTGCTGTCCACAGGAAAAGGAGACATGCGCAGGCAACGGTCACAGGGCAAAAGCACTTCTGCCACAAGGCGACCTCGTAAAGAAACCTTGTTCTCTCCCTTTCGCTCCAGTATGCATTCCGCCTGCACAGGTCCACGCACGACCACGTCCTGAGCATCCGCAAGGCTCTGTATCTCATGGAGCATAAAAGTGCTTCCATGCGGCGAAATTTCATTAAACCGTACCAGCATTTTCTACCCCGGCACATGAAGGCAATTTTTGCCGATAAAATTTTTAATAGTACAAAATAAATAATTTTTCGCCAAGAGAAAAGAAGACCCGCTCGGAAAAGAACAATTGTGGTCTTTGGTGAAAATGATGAAAAAACGGAGGAACAGCGGGTCAGATCACTGCTTGATCTGACCCTGTAACTGACTGATTTTCTGTTTCATCTGTGTAGCAAGGGAGGAATAGCCATCCTGGGACATGATCTGCTGGAACTGCTCCAGATAATTTCGTATCAGACTCACACCTTCGGCGACGATATCGTAGATCATCCACTGATCACCCCGCAGATGCATAACATAAGAGATCGGTATGGATTTCGAATTATCCACCAGATTCGTCTGTACTTCCGCCCGGTCATCCAGGACACGCTGACTGCCGTATCGAATGGTTTCGCCAGCTTTATAATCATCAATTTTGCCGACGTAGGCGGCCTCAAGCAGCTGCATGAACAAATTTTCAAACTCCGTCTGCTGCGGAGGCGTCAGAGTGCGCCAGTACCGGCCCAGCACCCGTTTACTCATTTCGAGAAAATCAAACCGCTCCTGCACGACTGTGAGCATGCGGTCACCCTGCGTTTTTTTTGGTAATTTTCTAAACGCAGGATCGTTCAGTGTGAACATCACCTTCTCTAAAAAAGGACGCAATTGCGTCGTGGGGTCGGTAGTGGCAGCCGAAACCGTCTGTGTACTCAGGGAAAACAATAACGTACAGCAACATAAAAGAGAAAAAACTGTCAACCGCATATAAGCAAACATGGAAAACACCAAAAGTTGCGCCAGAAAGACACAAAAAAATACGTTAACGGATTGATTATTCCTTCACATGACTACGCTCTTTTTGGCGTAACTGTACGTAGCCATTGCGAAAGGCAATATAAGGATCCAAACTCAGTGATTTCAACTGCTGATATTCGCCAAGGTGCAACGATACTGTATTCAGCTTTTCCGCACCATACAGAGCATATGAATTCACATAGTCATCATCCCAAGGATAATAGGTTGTGACCGCCACACTGTCAACAACCGCCCCGCCAAAATCACGCAGTGTGGTGGGACCATACAAGGGTACCACCAGATAAAAGCCATCGCCAATACCCCAGGTGGCAAGTGTTTCACCAAAGGTTGCATAGACTGGTTTAATAGCAAATTCATGACCCGCCGGATCGGCCAGCCCAAAAATACCGCAAAACGTGTTGATGACAAAGCGCGATAACGTTCTACCCGAGTCCTTGAAACGGCCCTGCAGAATGCAGTTGACCGACCGCACAGGTTCTCCCAGGTTGTAGAAAAAATTTTCCACACAGCCACGGATATTTGCGGGCAACACCTTGCTGTAGCCGGTGGCCACAGGATCGACTACATGCAGATACAACTTATCGTTCACATAAAAAAGCTTACGGTTTAATGATTCCAGGGGATCAGCCACTGTCGGCATATCAGCATTCCCATAGAAATCATCACTGAGCACATCCCCAGCCGTGGCCTGCTGCGCCCACAAAGAGAAGCAGGTAAGAAAGACCGCCAGCCAATAGCGCGTGCGCCCCCCCCAAATGTGATGTTCCATACGTCCTCCTTATTTCCCAACCTGACCAAAAGCAAATTTGGAAATGAGTGACTCCAGATCCACGGCTGATTCGGTGTCCAGAATAGTGCCGCCCGGCGGATACATAGTCTCATCCCCGCCCATGGTCAGCTGAATATATTTATCCCCGATAATGCCCTGTGATTTCACCGAAGCAATGGAGTCCTTGGGTAACTGGACATTCTTCCCCAACTGCATGGTCACCAACGCCTGGCTGTTTTTATCGAGTTTGACCGCCACAACCTTGCCCACAGCGACACCGGCGATCTGTACATCTGCCCCGACCTTCACGCCGGAAATATTGTTAAACACCGCATTGATTGTGTAGGTTTTGGATGCGCTCAACCACGGCACCTCACCAAGCTGAATAGCCAGCCAGCCAAAAGCAAGGAAACCGATAATAAGAAAAAAACCCACCACTATTTCCACGCGCGTATTGCCCATGGTTCTCTCCTTTCTATACTGCGTTCTGAAGCCCGATGACCTGACGGGCAAACTCACGAATATTCGTTTTTTTAGAAAAAGGAATCTGCGCGGCGTCGGTAAAGACGTCCAATTCCCCTTTATTCAATAGAATAATTTGATCGGCCAGCGAGAAAATCTGCGGGATATCATGACTCACGATCACCGCCGTATAGCCGAGTCGCTCCTGGGTCCGGGCAAAAAGATCATAAATCTCCCGGGTCATAACAGGATCAAGCCCTGTGGTTGGCTCATCAAAGAGCACAATATCCGGGTCAAGCTGTAAAGCTCGCGCCAAACCGACACGCTTTTTCATACCGCCACTGAGCTGAGCGGGATATTTATCCTCGTTTCCGGCCAGTTCGAGATCTTCAAGTGTTTTCTGCACCTTAGCCACAATATCCGCCCGGCTTAAACGGGTGCGCTCACGAAGAGGCAGTGCAATATTTTCAAAAACTGTCAGTGAATCAAACAAGGCTGCACCCTGAAACAGTACACCAAAATGCATGCGCTGTTCCTGCAGCTGCCGATATCCCATGGCCGCGATATTTTTCCCCTCCACCAGTACCTGACCGGAGGCGGGGCGAAGCAGTCCCAGAATGAGTTTCAGAGTAACGCTTTTGCCCTGCCCGCTTCCGCCGGCAATAACCGTCGTCTTACCGCGGGGTACAGAGAAATTGACATCACTGAGCACCGTGTGCCTTTTGCTGTGCTCACCAAAACTCATGCACACGTCAACAAAACGAATGACCACATCCTGATCTGTTGACGCTTCTTTCTCACTCATAGCAGCACCGCCGTCAGCAGATAATCAAAAATAAGGACAGAAATTGATGAAACAACCACTGCCTGTGTGGTCACCGCGCTCACACTTTCGGCGCCAAAACCGACACCGCGGATACTTTGCACAAAATAACCACGCCCCGTGCAGATCCAGACAACCAGCCACGCGAAAACAAATGATTTGATAATGCCCAGATGGAGATCATGGTTGGTAACACTCTGTTCCATACCGGCAAAATAGGCTCCGCCATTCACACCCATAAGATGCACGCCGGCAATATATCCACCCATAATGCCGACCACATCAAACACTGCAGTCAATAGAGGCACGGAAATGAGTGCGGCCAGAAACTTGGGCGTGATCAGATAACGGAAAGGATCAATCGCCATGCATTCCAGAGCATCAATCTGCTCGGAAATACGCATAATCCCGATCTCTGCGCACATGGCGGAACCAACACGGCCAGCCACCATCAGCGCCGTGAGCACCGGCCCTAACTCCATGATCAATGTCAGAGACACTGCTGAGCCAAGCATCCCCTCAGCCCCGAATTTATGCAGCGAATAGTATCCCTGCAGGCCGAGCACCATGCCCGAAGAAAGTGCCGTAAAAAAGATAACCGTTAATGAACCAGCACCAATAAAATGCAGTTGTTTCAATAACTCACGAAAACGAAAGGGGCGCTTGCCAATACCGATGACGGTGAACAGGCAAAACATTCCCATCCGGCCAAGATCAGTCAACAGATAGAGGAATTGATCGCCAAGCCTGCCAAACCAGCGCAACAAGAAAGCGGGCTCATTTGTTGAAGATGCCATGAACTTTACACAATAAAATATTTTGAATGAACAACAGAGGAACTATCTGTTCAGATGAATGCATTATTGAAGAATTGGGCTAACGTCAAAATCTCTGCTGCTGCCGAAAGAAAGGTCAGGACCATTCACTCCCAGCAACCTATTTTCTGTGTCAAAAATCGGGACTGCATACAACGCCTGTGGTCTTGAAGGGTGGCTCTTTCTCAGCCTCAACCCCCATAAAACCAGTTTGTAATATCACATCGTTTACGGTGAATGGCAAGCAGTAATTTGAGGAGCACAAGGTACTCCAGTTGAGGAAAAATTAAAATAAAAAGGCCGGAACAGCAAGCTGTTCCGGCCTGAAGTACAAAAAAAAACTGTGCTGCTCTTAGAACACGCCAAGAAGGCTCAGTGCTAAGATGACCAGACCGACGCAAGCAATCCGTTTCACCATCAGCGGGCTGATGCGTTTTGCGATCTGCGGTCCCAGATAACCGCCAAGAATGGCAGCCGGGAACATCACCAAAAACAGCAGCCAGTCAAAATGACCGAACTGATAATGACGCACCGAGCTGATCATGGTGTTGAAGAAAATAGCCAGCAGCGAGCTGCCCACTACCAAGTACATGGGAAGGCGCAGGCCGATAGTCATTAGCGGCACCATGAAAGGACCGCCACCAAAACCAAACATGGAAGCCATGACGGCGATCAAAAAACCACCGACACAGCCAATGATCATGTTAACCTTAAATTCCTGACCCCAAAATTCAACGTTCATTATATTATCTCCCTGAAAAATCCTTAATTTTCGCTCTTAGCCGCATCCTGCGCGCGTCGTTTGAACTCTTTGAGAATCGACTGTTCCTTCTTGTTCTTTGCCAGGTAGCCTGGCGTGGTCTGCCAGAACATCAGTGCAGCAAGAACCAGAAGAATCCAGCCAAAGGCGGATTTAAACTGGGATAAGGTGATCAATTCCGTCAATTTCGGGCCAATAAATCCACCGAGAAGCATGGAAATGCCAATACCACAGCCAAGCTTCCAACTGATGAATTTAATTTTGGAATAATTAATGATACCGCTGGCCTGCGAGAACAAAACGGTCGGGGTTACTGTACCGGCGACAATGGTATGCGGCAAAGCCGGAAACAAGCTCACCAGCAAAGGATTGAGAATAAAGCCACCGCCAGCACCCATGAGAACACCAAAGATAGAGACCAGCAGAGTCAACACAAACGGATAAATCAGGTTCAGACTGGTGCCAGCGTTATCCAGGTAGTAAATGGGAAAAGCAATTTTGTTCTCAAAGCTGACCGGGGCACTCTTGGTACCATCAGCGGTGACAGCCATGATTTTATAGTTACCAGGGGCAATACCATCACGAATCTTGATGGTGGCAGAAAAAGTACCGTCCGGTTTTTGGTCAATAGCAGCATCAACAACATTTCCAACGCTGCGAAAACGTGATTTAACAAGCTGCATGGAACGCTGGGCATTTTCCTTGGCATCCATTTTGGACAGCAAATCACCATGGCTACCAACGATACTGGCCATAATGGTCGACTGATAACGATCAATACCAATTCCGGCCGGGATAGTATAGGCAACATTCGCCCCCAGATCCTTTAACAGTGCGGAATAGCTCCATTTGGGATCATTCTTGGCTGCTTTAATTTTATCGGCCATGGAGGACGGAACGATGATCTTGTAATACGCCGGCATATGTTCGGTCAGATAGAAAATATAAGGCCGTTTGCCAGTTTTTTTATCAACAGCATTGTCAAAGCGGCTGGCTTTCACCTGCTTGTCGGCATTCCAGATTTCCAGAAAAACCGGCTGTCCTGCAGGTGCCTGGCCCGTAACGGTGATGGTGCCGCCGTTGTTCAACTCCGTTTTGTCGGCCTTGATAGCAAGACCACCAGCAGCAGTCTCATCGGCGCGGACCTGGCCAACACCCACCAAAATCAGCATTGCGGCAAAAAGCCACGGGATAATTCGAACGCTTCTGTTCATACATTTTCTCCTTCAGATTTCTTCATAGTAAACCTCCGGCACGGGTCCGGCAGGTTAGGTTACTCTCTTCTTGCGGCATCCTGCCTCCACTCAATCACGCAGAAAAAAAGCGGTGTGCATACCATCCCCCTTCTTTTTCTCTTCCCCCTCCTTTTAGCTGTGATTTTCCTCATGCAGCGAAAGAACAGTCCGCTCTCCCACATACTGTCTTCTTGTAAAACCGGTCATGGTTGTCATCTTCTCCGTCAACGCGCCAATCTGTTTCAAATTACGGATAATGACTTCCAAATCCTCACCCACCTCGGTCTCCTGATGGTCCTCAGCCAAGAGCTGAGCTGTTCCCAGAGCGGCAAACAGCGGGCTGTTGATCTCGTGGGCCACAGTGCCTGCAATCTCCACGATACCCTGCAGCCGGCCACTCTCTATCTTTTCCGCCTCAAGCATTCGTTCGCTGGTGATATCACGAATGATCTCCACCACATACTCCACCTGGCCACCTTCTCCTCGAAGAGGCGAGGCTGTTCGCTCAAACCACCTTGTGTGATCACCGGAGGTGTACTCCTGCACATAGGGCTGCATCTGCTGCCCCTGAAACACCTGCTCCACCGGACAGGCATGCTCAGCATCCCCCGCGCAGAACGCCTCATACCGCATGCCCAGCACTTCCTGTTCGCTTTTGCCAAGTGTCTGCAGAAACACCTGATTGGCCAGCACCACCCTGCGGTCGCTATCCAGCACCACCAGCTGATGATGCAGGTTGTTGATAATGGCCGAAAGAAAATGCTCATGCTCCTGTACCTGGTCTACCAGCACATTGATTTTGTGGTAATTCCGGGCATTGCGCAGGGCGGCTCCCCCGACCTCCGCCAAGGTCACGGCAAAACGGACTTCCGTTTCCGTGAACACCCGGGGAGTACTGGTGAGAATCCGCATAACGCCGATAATCCCCGCGTTCACCTTCACAGGAACCGCCAGCAGGGAAACAATCCCTTCCTTCTGCATCTGCTCGTGGTAGTCGATCCGGTGATCGTGGCTGACGTCGTAAATAGCCACCGGTTCCCCGGCCAGCACCATCTGGATGTTCTTTTCCCGGTCTACCTCACCCCGGTTGAGATAGGCGTCGGAAAGCCCATATGCTGCTCCCAGGGAAAGACGGCCTGTGTCAGGATCAATCAAGCGCAGGGTACATCCTTTGGCGCGCATGGTGCGCACGACCCGTTGCACCAGAGCATTCAGCACGGCGTCCAGATCCAGAGTGGAATTGACCAGAGTCGATATCTCCTGAATTTCACGAAGAAACTGGAGCTGCGATGTCATCTCCTTGAACATCCGCCCATGGGAGATGGCGATGCCTGCCTGTTCCGCCAGGGCCATGGCAAAGGAAATCTCATCGACTGCAAAACTTCGCGTACTGCGGGTCAACAGCCGCAGGATACCAATAAGATTGCCCTGGTAGGCAATGGGCAGGGTCAGCACGCTTTTAATCCCCTCCCGGCTGGCAGCCTCCTGAAACGGCAGAAACTGGTCTTCATCCACATGCGTGTTGTAGACCGGATGCCCGGAGCGCACCATATTGAGGGTATCCTCGGTATCAATTACCTCGCGTGAGAGGTATTCCATGGAAACCCCGTACGCCGCGCCCAGCACAAAAACGCCGATAGAGGCATCGTGCAGACGGATAGTGCAGGCATCGATATCAAGCAGTGACGGCAGCACCTGCACAATGGTATCCATTACCTCCTGATGGTCATCGACCTTGGAGGTGAGCCGGATCACCTTTTGAAAAATGTCCAGAAATTGCTGTTCACGCGAATGCTGCATAACCAGGGTACCACTTATTCACACAGGAATGTTTCAGGCCACAGTACCCGGCTCAACTGGCCAGCACCTTGGCTACCTTCTCTTCCAGCTCGTTCCGGTCAATGGGCTTGACACAGTATTCATCCGCCCCCAGGCTCATGGCCTCCCGTGCAGTTTCCACCGTGGGATACCCGGTCAGAATAATGGCCTTGACCGCCGGATTATCTTCCTTGAGAATAGCCAGCACCTCGATGCCGCTCATTTTTTTGAGCTTGATGTCCAGGATCGCGAGATCCACGGGATGCTGCCGGGCAAAAGCGATCGCCTCATCCTCCTCGGTAAAGGTGTGCACCTCATGCCCCCTTTTTTTCAAAATCTTGCCAATGAGCACCGTGGCGTCCTGCACGTCATCCAGGGTAAGAATTTCAGCCATATACTTTTCCTCCGCACCCGTGGTGCGCAATTTACTCTTTGATAACCGCGGCTTCCCGATTCACAGGAAACAACAGTCTAAACAACGTACCCGGAAGAAGCGTCCCATCATCACCGGGAACCGGACTTTCTATTTCAATACTCCCGCCATGCTCCTGGATAATGCCATAGGACACGGAAAGGCCGAGACCGGTTCCCTTGCCCACGGGTTTGGTCGTGAAGAAGGGATCAAAAATCTTTGCTTTCACATTATCGGGAATTCCGTAACCGGTATCGCGCACCTCCGCGATTACCTTCTCCCGCAGCCTGTCATAGCGGGTAGTCAGGTGCAGTTCGCCCTGCTCCTGTTCCTCCATGGCATGATGCGCGTTATTAATGAGGTTCACCACCACCTGCCGCAGTTTTTCCGGATCTCCAATCACGGCGGGCAGGTCATGGGCTTTATTTTTGAAAATCGTGATATGGCTCAGTCTGAGGCTATGCTCGGTGATGGCCATGGCGTCGTCGAAAATATCATTGATATTCACGGATTCCCGGGCACTACCCGACTGCCGCGAATACTTGAGCAGGTCGGCAACAATTTTCCGGCTGGCCTGTGTCTGCCGCTCGATGACCTCCAGGTTCTGATACGTCTCCGAACCTGGTTCAAAATCATCCATCATCAGCTGTGCATACCCAAGAATGATGCCCAGGGGAGTATTGATCTCGTGCGCGATACCAGCGGCCATCTGCCCGACTGAGGCCATTTTCTCGCTGGACACCAGCTGTTCCATCATGGTCTTAATGCGGGTGAGATCCTTGGCAATACACTCCGAGCCAATCACCTGGCTGTACTCGTCGTACAGCGCGGTGGCGGAAACCAGGACATAAATAATGGAGCCATCCTGTTTCTTGAATTCAGACTCCAGATCACTGATATAGCCGTACATGACCAACTGCCGTCCATACATGGCCACGTCGCCCTCATTGCGAAAAATATCCTGCAACCGCAAAACGGGCGCTTCCTCGTCGGTGTAACCCAGCATCTCCATGCCGGAGGCATTGATATCGACGATGCGGTGTTCCTTGTCAGTGAAAAACACCATGTCCTTGGAGGCGATGAAAAGGTGCCGGAATTTTTTCTCCGACTCAGACAACTCCGCTGTCCGTTCCCCGACCTTATTCTCCAGATTCAGATTGAGTTCCTTGAGTTCACGGGCCGCCTGTGCCAGGCGCACCTTGGACTGCTTGAGCTTGGCCGCCTTCTGCTCAATGGCCTCATACGCCTGCACGCCTTTGTGATAATACAGCATCACCGCAGCCACGGCGATCATGCACAGGGTGTTGATACCGCCTGAATAGGGAGCGATATGTGCCCAGATGGCACTTTGCCCGGTGACAAAAAACAACTCCTTGGCCAGATGCCCCACCGCGCGCGAAATAGCAAAGGCCGTGATCGCCAGGGTGACATAGAAAAGATAGCCCCACAGAAAATTATCAGGACGAAGCCGCGTCAGCCGGTAGGCATAGCCTAAGGATAAAAAAGAAAGGATGATATTGGCCGCAGAACCAACAACATCAACAATAATGGTCGGCAACAGGGGAAGTCCATTCATTGATGCTTTTCCTCCTCTGTTGTGCCGGCGGCGGTAGCCCGGTAAAAGGAGCGCAGAGCAATAAAAAGACAGAACATCGCCGGCACGTAGACGAGATGATCGAGACGAGCGATAAAATAAACGGTTTTATTGAAAGTGAAGGGACTGAGGAGACGCACACCCAAATATTGCCCGCCGCGGCTCAACGATTCCGGTCCCAGGTAACTGCCAGCTATATGCCCGATGAAGGCAAGCACATTCCAGGCGATCATCAGCAGACAGAACAACTGCAGAAATCGCCAGCCACGGCTGGTAAACGCGGCACGGCGGATATCCCAGTAAAAATAGCCTAAAGCGAGAACATAAAAAACATGGGCCATCTGGTGGACATACAACCCCTCTGGCGCTCCGTGCACCTGAAGAGCCAAGGCATTCCCCGGCATCAGCAGCCAGAAAAAAGAAAGGCTCAAAGTGAGTCGTAAAAGGGTGTTGGTCATATCAGCAATTCCCGGTCGTCGATACCACAAAATCAGCCCAAACTGCCTTCTTTAAGCACAGAAGGTGCCAGAATGGAAATGGAACTCATAATAGGCCTTACTGCCCAGAAAAAGACTTTTTTATGAAGAAAATATTCAGGCTGTAGTACTTCTGGGAACTGAAAATTCACTGCAAGGTGCAACAAAAAATATGCAGGTGAAACAAAAAAGTTGCGCTTGGGTGTAAACGAGAGAAGCCGGAACCGGCGTCCTCTGACAGAGGCGCTTACGGTAGCGATGCGCCCAAAAGCGTCTGTTCAATACGCGGCTGGATGATGCTCAAATATTCTCTGCTTTCAAGATAGGGGCAGGATTTATTATAGGGGAAGGCACGGCACTGCTGTGGACGTGCCTCGTGGATGGTACAACGCTGGCGCATACGGTCCTGGGCCAGAAAAATACAGGAGCCATCCTCACGGGTGCGGAAGGTGTTCCTGTTTTCCAGGTACCGCTTACGCACCTCGCCGTCGGTAATGCCAAAATGACGCGCCATACGGTTGATATCCTCGGCGGTGAGCAGCAGTACCGCGCCGGGCAAGCGGTAGCAGCAGTAACCGGGACAAAAGTTGCAGAACTCCTTGCCGTGGGCCAGCACGTACCCGTTTGCCGTCTCCTGCATCAGCGAAAACTCCTGGAAGTGATCTGGTAACGACGCAGCAACCGCTGAAAGGCCTGCCGTTCTATCCCGCAATCACGCGCTGCGGTGGTCACATTGCCGCCCGCCGCCTGCAGTGCCGCTGTCAGGTATTGCCGGTTAAACTGCTCCAGCACCTGATTTTTGGCCTCCTTATAAGGCAGGGGCAGCGAGGTTGGCAAGTCTTGCCCGGTATCTGTTGCAGATACAGACGCATCCAATTCCTCTTCTTCCCATAAATCCTGGGGCGTGATCACTGCCCCGTCACAGAGGAGAACCGCCCTGCTGATCACATTCTGCAGTTCGCGGACATTACCGGGCCACGGATGCTGGACCAGGGACTGCACGCTCTCGATACTGAATTCCAGCTCTCCCCGCCCGTGCTCCTGAGCTGCATTATCAAGACAATACTGAGCCAACAGCGGAATATCATCCACCATGGTCGCAAGACTGGGCATGGTTACAGTCATGACATTAAGCCGGTAAAACAAGTCTTCACGAAACTCGCCCCGCCGCATCTTGGCTTCCAGATCCTGGTTGGTGGAGGCAATGACCCGCACATCCACGGAAAAGGTCCGGTTCTGCCCAAGGGGCTGAACCTCTTTTTCCTGCAAAACGCGCAGCAGCTTGGTTTGCACGCTCACCGGAATATCGGCAATCTCATCCAGAAGAAGCGTAGAACCATCCGCCTCCACAAAGAGCCCTGTTTTGTCACGGTCCGCCCCTGTAAATGCACCCTTGCGGTAGCCAAACAGTTCACTTTCAAGAATATGCTCGGGCAGCGCCGGGCAGTTCACCGTGATCATGGGCCGTGCCGCCCGGGGCGACATGGCGTGCAGTGCCTTGGCCGCCAGCTCCTTGCCGGTGCCTGATTCCCCGCGGATGAGCACAGTCACATTGCTCTGCGCCACCCGCTGCAGCAATTCCAGGGCACGATTTAATGGCTTGGAATGGCCGACAAAACCAAAACGCAGATCCTGAACCCGCAGCCGGTGCTGCAGCTGCTCGTTTTCCCGCAGCAGGGTGGTCCGCTCCAGGGCTCGCCGGATGGTAAGCAGGATGCGGTCATTATCAAAGGGTTTTTCAATGAAATCATAGGCACCCTCTTTCAGCGACTGCACCGCCATTTCAATAGTGCCATACCCGGACATAACAATAGCCGTAAGGGAGGGATCCAGGGTATGCACCTGCTGCAGCAGGGTCAGACCATCCATGCCCGGCATCTTGATATCCGTGAGTACGGCATCCGGCGCCTCCACCCGCACTGCGGCAAGCGCTTCTTCAGCCGAGGTCGCCGTGACCACAGTCCACCCTCCTTTCTTGGTCAACACCTTGACCAGGAGAGTGAGCATATCGCGCTCGTCATCAACAACAAGCACCTTGGCGGCGGTTTTCGTCATGCAGTCCTCTTTAGTTGCCAGCGTGCAGCATGGCCTGAAAATAAAGTTCCACGAACTTGCCGGATAAAGTATCGGCCGAGGAAAAATGCAGCTCGACCTCGGGCGGCTGATGCCCGGTGATTGTTTGAAAAACCTGGCCGGAAAGCGTTGACAGTTCCTGCTGCAGCTGGGCGCGGTCCCGGCTTTCCGCAGGCAGATGCCAGTAGCGGCATCGTACCGGCCGCTCGGTAAACACCATGCACCCACCCTCGGCCCAGAGCGGACACATAAGCGTATCGTCCTGCTTGCACTCAACAAGGGCGGAAAGAGGCTGCCCCGGATGCAGCTGCCGACGCTTCTTAAGCTCTGCTGCCAGCTCCAGGGCGCGGCCAATCACCTGCTGGCGCTTCTCCTGCCTGAGGCTCCGGTTCATGACCTGACTGAGGTGAATACTCTCAATCAGCAAAAGCTCAAAAGGAATACGGCAACAACCTTTATCACCGCGGCCACAGCACTCCACATTCTCTGCCACCAGTCCGAAATGTTCATCCGCATCGCGTACCAGCTCCGCGTAGGCAGCCATCTGCGAAGGAACATCCGTGGCAGGACGGTTGTCGATTTTGGGTGCGCCAGCGAGTAATCCTCCCGCCTGCCGGTCATACTTCTTCAAAAAACGCCTTTGGGAAAAGGTGGCCGGGTTGGCGATACGGCCCTTCATGGTTTTTTCCGCGCCCTTGTAGCCAAAGCCCCGGCGCATCAGGTAGGCGGCGATAAAAGTACCCGTCCGCCCCTGGCCCATACGGCAATGCACCAGCACCTTTTTATCCAGGTACAGGGCTTCATCCATCCAGTCAAGCGCCTTTTCCATTTCCCCCAGATCCGGCGCGCACTCATCTGTCACCGGCAGGTAGTACACATCAAAACCGCTGTCTTCCTCGATCTGATGGAGATCGCAGAATTCCCCGCAAAGGTTGACAATGGCTCGTATGCCCCGTGCCTTGATTGCGTCGAGATCCTCATACGACATAGGCGCGGAACCAGTGGCCAGATGGTCGGTGATCCAGTTGAGTTGATACATGGCAAGCGTTACCGGCTTTAAGGATGCGTGATTGTGGCCTGCTCAAAAAACTGATCCACCCGGGAATCGATATCTTCTTCCTGCAGCACCATATCAAGGAGTTTGGTCATACCCAGAAGCCGCCCTACCTCAACCAGAAGCGGCAGGAGATCCTCACGGGGCCAGCCGCTCAGGCGCGCATCCAGAAGATCACCCCGGACCTGTACCTCAAAGCCAAGACGCGAAAGGATACGGGTAAGCAGGACAATACGCATGGATTTGCCGGCCATATCACCGCCGCCGCCGGCAAAACGCAGCTGGCAGTGGTTGGCACGGCTCTCCGCACCGCAGAGACAGTCAATCAGAGTGAAATGAAAACCAAAGCGCATGTTCAGGTTCAGATAATCCGGGCTGACAATGGCGTAGGAGGCGAACTGACTGGAATCCCCATCGGCAATACCGCCGGACAGGGCCATGTCGCCAAAACCCTGCCAGTCAAAGTGGGCATGGCTTTCCCAGTCGATATCAGGATGGGTCAGCCCCTCCCACAGTGCCAGAAAGGGAGCCGCCTGCAAGTGCTGCGGATTGATTTCCTTTCCCGTTCCGGCTTCCGGAAAGGCGCCGCCCACATCAAGCAGATAGATATCAATGGGCAGTCTGGTAGCCAGTTTCCGGCTGCGGGATGATGCGCCCCCCGCCACCTCGCCCAGCCCGAACATGGACTGCACTGCCATCTCATGGGTGTAGCGGATAATATCATGCATGGTGCGGCAGGACTGGGGGCGAAAATCGCGGGACTGAGGGTCCACCAGATTGAGCGGCGTGATGTAGGCAAGCATCCTGCGGATACGCTCCTGCCCGCTCTGCTTGCGGGATTGCGCGTGCCGCTCGCCCCATTCGATCAGTTCAGGAATTCTTCCCGCATACACCGCACCTTTTTCACCATCCACGGTGACAGCAAGTCCCGCAGGCAAAAGTATTCCAGCATCATGCACCCCCACCAGCAGCACCACACCGAATTCACGGCACACCGTGGCAAAATGGCCGGTGACCGAGCCCTGCTCGCAGACCACCGCTGCCAGGCGATCCATATGCCGCACCAGAGAAGGCGCGATATGGCGGGTGACCAGAATCTGCAGTTCTTTTGTCGCATCTGTCCAGGTTTCCCCATGCGTGACTAAACCCGCCACCACACCACGAGCCGCGGCTGTCCCCGTGCACAACGGCAGGTTTTCCAGAGCAGGCGCGGACTCGATTGACGCCGTCTGAGCTGGTGTGGTGGTCATTTCCAGAGGACGTGCCTGCAGAATAATCATATGTCCCTGCCGGTCCACTACCCACTCAATATCCTGCGGCCGGCCTTCATAAAAGGCTTCGATACGCCGGGAGAGAGCGGTGAGTTCCTTAACCTGTGCTTCCGCAAGCGACGGACCATCTCCCGTGTAAGGCTCCTGCACCAGCAGATTGCCACGCAACACCAGTTGTTCCACCTGTTCCCCTGGCTGATGCAGGCTTGGCTCAGTGGCCCCCTCCGGCACCACAAAGACCTCCGGCATCACCTCCCCATGCACCAGGGGCGCGCCCAATCCATGAATAGCGTTGATCAACAACGCGTTCTCGTGGTTCCCCGTGGGATCGCGGGTATACACCACTCCGCCTGCCACGCCGTCCACCATGGCCAGCACCAGCACCGCCATGGCAGCTTCTTCATCGGCCAGCCCCGAATGAATGCGGTAGAGCAGTGCTTCCGGCGTATATTTGGAGGCCAGTACCTCAAGATAGGCTGCAAGCAGACCATCGCGGTCAACCCCCAAAACCGACTCGTACTGCCCGGCAAAGCTGTAGGCGCCATCTTCCTGCTGCGCGGATGAGCGTACCGCCACCACGGGCTCGCCCGCAGTAGAGGCAGCAAGGGTATCATACGCTGCCAGCACCTCCTCTTCGACCTGCGGCGGAATGTCCAGATGCCGCACCAGGGTCATAAGCGACTGAGAGATCCGTTCCAGCCCCTGTTCATCTTCAATATCAATGGCTGCGAGCAATAGATCAAGCGCCGGCCGCACATGATTATGCGCAAGCACCAGATCAAAGGTGGTGGTGGTGATGGTAAAACCTGCGGGTACCGGCACATCGGCCCCCAGATGCAGCTCCAGCAGATGGCCTGACTTGCCCCCCACCAGCGCAGGATCTGCGAGTGTCGCGTGGCCGACAATAAAGGGGGGGATGAGAAAGCGTTCGGGTGGGGCTAGCTGCAGGCGGATATAGAAATCGTATTTGTGCACATATTCCCGCAGACTGCCGGCCGCGCCGGGACGCATCTGCGCCAATGCGTCTACCATGCCGAGAACGGCTTCGGTTAACTGGCGATGTCGAATTCTTGTTTTCGCGCAGTCCTCATGGCGGTTCTCAGCGGCCAGCGCGGAAAATTCGGCCAGCAGAACATGACAGCGGCCATCATGAGCCAATAGCTGCTTGAAGGCATCATAGGTTTTCTGCAGCACCCGGTCAGGAGCCAGCAGCCGCAACGACCAATGTTTGAATAAGGCGCCGACCTGCATGCTCATCCCTTTCGAGCTACAAAGTGGTCATATCCCTGATAAGAAATCACCTGCCTGCTGGTGGTACCGTCCGGGAGCAGGTGCAAAAGAGTGACCCCTGTTCCCTGGATAATGGTGCCGACAGGGGTGAGGGTAAGGCCATGTGCGTGGCCAAGACCAATGAGCTCATCCTGAGATGAGGGAGGTGCGGTAAAAAGCAATTCAAAATCCTCACCGCCACTCACGGCCCACTGCACAGGATCGTGCTCCAGCAAACGCGCCGCTTTTTTCAACAGTTCCTGGCCCGGCAGCTTCTCCGCCAGTACCTGCGCGCCCACCTGCGAAGCCGTACACAAATGCGCCAGGTCCGTAGCCAGCCCATCGGAGATGTCCATCATGGCATGCACCAGACCGCTCCCTCCAAGACTTGCGCCCAGTTCCACCCGGTCCCGGGGATTCTGATGCTGCGCCACCAGCGGCGCGAACGTGGCATCGCCTGCGA
>DAIODL010000003.1:0-26013 GCA_036746815.1 Desulfobulbus sp. | reverse complement strand
CGGTGTTGGACAACCGACACCGCCTTGCTCGTGACATACCGGGTGTTGGCCCGCAGCTACACACGGTTCTCAGTGACGAAAACCAGATCCGGCTGGCCAGACAACGTGCTGCGGATGAATTCACCCTTCTGGAACAGATGGGTGGAGCACTGCTTTGCCCGTCAAGCCCCGAATTTCCACAACTCCTTCGCAATATTTCCGATCCCCCGGCAGTGCTGCGTTGTCTGGGGGATCTCCGTCTCTTTACACTTCCCTCCGTTGCTCTCGTTGGCTCCCGTGCCGCTACCCAATATGGCTTGCGTGTTGCGGCACAGCTTGCCACAGAACTCTCCCATAAAAATATAGTTGTTGTTTCCGGAGCCGCCTACGGTATTGATGGTGCTGCGCAGCAGGCCGTACTTGCCGCTGGTGGCAAGACCATCGCTGTTCTTGGCTGTGGTCTTGATGTGGCGTATCCTAAATCCCATGCACCGCTGCTTGCCGAGATTGCCGCCCATGGCCTGCTGGTGTCCGAATACGCACTGGGAACCCTGCCGAAATCGTTCTATTTCCCTGCTAGAAATCGTCTGATCAGTGGTCTCTGCGAGGCAGTAGTGGTGGTTGAGGCCACGGATAAATCAGGTTCGTTGATTACCGCACGGCTGGCTCTTGACCAGGGACGGGAAGTGTTTGCCGTTCCCGGCCGTATTGATTCACCCAAAAGCGGAGGCACGCATCGTCTTATTCGTCAGGGGGCGATGCTGGTCCGCGGAGGCGCTGACATCCTGGAGGCCCTAGGGTGGAAACAGCAACTACAATCTTCCCATGAGAAGGACACACAGGTGAGGAATGCAGTCGAGCTCACGGAACAGGAGCAGCTGGTTTTGACCCATATGGAAGCGTATTCGCAGGATATCGACAGTCTGGCACGGCGCATGGGGCTGACAGTGGTGGTGCTCCACGGGCTGTTACTGCAACTGGAACTCAAGGGACTCATTCGCCAATTACCCGGCCAGCAATATGAACGGGTAGAGGGAACCTGATTTTTTTGGAGAGAGTTGCGGGAAACAGCATCTTTTTTCAGGCAAGTTTGGTAAAATAAAAACGTTTTCGTTTATTATTTTTTGGAAAAAAAGGTTTGCAGAGTATGCGTATGAAATCAGTTATGATTGCTCCCTCAATTCTGTCTGCGGATTTTGCTCGGCTGGGGGAAGAAGTCCGCGCGGTTGCCGATGCCGGTGCGGATGTCATCCACATTGATGTTATGGACGGCCATTTCGTACCAAACATCACCATTGGCCCGCTTGTTGTCCGGGCGGTGCGCCGCATTACCAGTCTGCCTCTGGATGTCCATCTCATGATCACTGAGCCGGATCGGTATCTGGATGATTTTATCGAAGCCGGCGCCGACTGGGTGAGTGTACATGTTGAGGCCTGCACGCATCTGCATCGTACCCTTTCATATATTCAGGACAAGGGGAAACGGGCCGGGGTGGTGCTTAATCCGGCTACCTCGCTCACGACCCTTGAATATGTGCTGGGTAATGTCGATCTGGTCATGCTTATGAGTGTGAACCCAGGTTTCGGCGGGCAGTCTTTCATTACTTCCACTTTGGAGAAACTCGTGCGCTTGCGGCATATGCTGGACGCGGTGAATCCTGATGCCGACATAGAGGTTGATGGCGGCATTTCGACTGCGACCATTGCGCCTGTGGCTGATGCCGGGGCCAATATTTTTGTTGCGGGGTCCGCAGTGTACGGCGCTGAAAATTATCAGGCGGTGATTCAGGAAATGAAACGGCTTGCAGGAGCCGAGTCGTCCACGCTTTGAGGAGGAAGAAATGCATCTTCAGGATTTTCCCACATATAAATCGGTAGCCGAGCTGACTGCGCTTGCCCGTCATCCCTATGACTTAACCGCGCCTGGCAGTCTGAATTCGCAGAGAATGGGAAATTATGTCTGCTCGCAGGATGCGTTTGAACTCTTTTTCGCCACCCAGCGGATTGATGATGCGATACTGACAGCATTACAGAGCCTGGCTGAGGAAGCAGGGCTCGTAGATGCCTTCCTCTGTATGAAGCGGGGGGATGTGCTCAACCGCATCACCGGCTATGACTGCGAGAATCGGCAGGTTTTGCATACAGCCAGCCGTGATGTGTTCACGGATTCTCCCATGGAGCCAAAGGCGACCGGCCGCGCAGTCAGAGAACTTGCTAAATTGCGTCAGTTTCTTGACGATCTGGCCGGGGGCAAGGTGGTGAATGAAAAGGGAGAATCCTTCACTACCGTAGTGCAGGTGGGGATTGGCGGCTCGGATCTGGGGCCCAGGGCGTTGTATCTGGCTCTGGAACGGTATTGTCAGGAAGGTAGATCGGCGCGGTTTATTGCGAATGTCGATCCTGATGATGCCGCACGGGTGCTTCAAGGGCTGGATATCTCACGCACGCTTTTTAATATTGTCTCAAAAAGCGGGACTACTCTGGAAACTCTGACCAACGAACAGTTGGTGAAAAACACGATCGTTCAGGCTGGTCTTGAACCGGCACGCCATATGATAGCCGTCACCGGCGAGGGAAGTCCTCTGGATGACACTACAAAATATCTGGCCTCTTTTTATATGGAGGACTACATCGGCGGCCGCTATTCATCAACGTCCATGGTGGGCATGGTCACCCTTGGCTTTGCCTTGGGATTTGATGCGGCCATGGAGATTCTGGCGGGTGCGCATGCCATGGATATGGCGGCTGAAGAGCGCAATATCCGCAAGAATATCCCCCTGTTGTTAGCCCTGCTTGGCGTCTGGAATCATAATTTTCTTGGCTACGCCAGTGTGGCGATTCTGCCGTACAGCCAGGCATTATCCCGTTTTCCTGCCCATCTGCAGCAATGCGATATGGAGAGCAATGGTAAATCGGTAACTCGTGAAGGTGGCCCGGTGAGCTGGCAGACCGGTCCTGTGGTCTGGGGTGAGCCCGGCACCAACGGGCAGCACGCCTTTTATCAGCTCATTCATCAGGGCACGGAAATTGTGCCGGCTGAGTTCATCGGTTTTCGGAAAAGCCAATATAAGGTGGATATCCAGGTTGAAGGGACTACCTCGCAGCAGAAACTGGTTGCAAACATGCTGGCGCAATCTTTGGCTTTGGCCGCTGGAGAGAACAGTGATAATCCGGCCCGCCGGTTTCCTGGAAACAGACCAAATTCTGTTTTAATGGCCGATCAGCTGACGCCGCGTACCATGGGGGCGCTGCTGGCTATCTATGAGCATAAGATTGTTTTTCAGGGATTTTGCTGGAATATCAACTCGTTTGACCAGGAAGGCGTGCAGCTCGGCAAGGTGCTGGCCAAACAGTTGCTGAAACTGATGGCACAGCCATCGTCGCGGCAAAGGGATAAGGCTTCTTCTGAGAGTGATGGGGAAGCATTGCTGCGACTCACAAAAATGCTTTAAGTTTATATTGTTACCAGTGTTTTATAAGGGGTGAATGGGTTCATGGTTTTTTGTTGACAAAGACCAGTGGGCCGTTTATGCTCCTTTTCTGAATGAGCATTCAATACGGTATTGTTCGTTCCTGCCTGTATTGACGTGCAATTTTAGTCCGGCTTAATTCCGCTTAACGGATATTTTTTAACCCCCATACTCTCTAGGAGGAGCACCTGATGGCAAAGCATAAAACGCCTCTATTGGACGAATTGGAAAAAGGTCCGTGGCCTAGTTTCGTCACTGATCTTAAACAGCAGGCAGAAACAATGCCTGAATGCTGGGACGTGCTTGGCCAGCTTGAGCTTTCGTACGAAGACCGCATCACCCACTGGAAACATGGTGGTATCGTCGGCGTATTCGGGTATGGCGGTGGTATCGTTGGACGGTACTCTGACGTTCCTGGTAAATTCCCCGGTGTGGAGCATTTCCATACCGTTCGTATCGCTCAGCCCTCCGGTCTGTATTATTCGACTGAGAACCTGCGTGCGTTGATGAACCTGTGGGAAAAATATGGTTCTGGTGTCACCAACCTGCACGGTTCAACCGGTGACATGATTTTCATCGGTACCCGTACCGAGAATCTGGAGCCCCTGTTCTGGGATCTGACCCATGATCTGCACCAGGATCTGGGTGGTTCCGGTTCCAACCTGCGTACCCCGGCCTGCTGCCTGGGCGAATCACGCTGTGAGTGGGCTTGCTATGATACTCAGGAAGCCTGCAACAGCCTGACTCAGCGTTATCAGGATGAAATTCATCGTCCGGCCTTCCCCTATAAGTTCAAGTTCAAATTCTCCGGCTGTCCGAACGACTGCGTTGCTGCTATCGCCCGTTCCGACTTTGCTGTTATCGGTACCTGGAAAGACAATATCCGTATTGACCAGGCTGCTGTGAAGAAATACATGGCTAACGATTCCGAATATCCGTCCAACGCTGGTGCACACAGTGGCCGTGACTGGGGTAAATTCGACATTCAAAAAGAGGTTATCGATCTCTGCCCGACGCAGTGTATGTGGATGGAAGGTGATACCCTGAAAATTGATGATGCTGAGTGTACCCGTTGCATGCACTGCATCAACGTTATGCCGCGTGCTCTGCGTCCTGGTCTGCAGAAGGGCGCAACCGTCAGCATCGGTGCCAAGGCCCCGATTCTTGATGGTGCTCAGTTCGCGACCCTGATTGTTCCCTTTGTGCAAGTAACGAAAGAAAACGATTTCGAAGATCTCGTTGATTTGATCGAGAAGGTTTGGGATTGGTGGATGGAAGTTGGTAAAAACCGTGAGCGCGTGGGTGAAACCATGCAGCGTATTGGTCTGCCGACCTTCCTTTCGGTCATGGAAATTGAACCCATGCCTCAGCATGTGAAAGAGCCGCGTTCTAACCCCTATGTCTTCTGGAGAGAAGAAGAGGTGCCTGGTGGCTGGGAACGTGACGTTGTTGAGTTCAGAAAGCGTCACGCTGCCTGATAAACGTCTTCGATACATTCTAACGGAAAATATATAAGGAGAAACGATAATGGGTTACGATCCGAATAATCCAATGGAAGGCCGGATTTCCGACTTGGGACCGCGGTACTACGGAGACTTTTTGCCCCCTGTCATCAAAGCCAATAAGGGCAAATGGCTGTATCATGAGATTCTTGAGCCCGGTATTCTGGTTCATGTGTCTGAGACGGGCGACAAAGTGTATACTGTTCGTTGCGGTTCCGCTCGTCTGCTGACCATCAAACGTGTACGCTTGTACTGTGATATCGCTGACAAGCATTGTGGCGGTCACCTGCGCTTCACCACCCGTAACAACGTGGAATTCATGGTGGACAGCAAGGACGGCCTTGATGCGCTGAAAGCTACCCTGCTGAGCCACAAGGACATTCTGCCGATTGGCGGTACCGGTGCTTCCATAACCAATATCGTCCATACCCAGGGTTGGGTACACTGTCATACTCCTGCCACGGATGCTTCTGGCCCGGTTAAGTGCGTTATGGATGACCTGTTCGAGTATTTTGGTTCCATGTCGATGCCTGCTCAGGTGCGTATCGCTCTGGCCTGCTGCTTGAATATGTGCGGTGCTGTACATGCATCTGATATCGCTATTCTGGGTATCCATCGCAAACCGCCGATGATCGACAACGATCGTATCAGCGGTGTCTGCGAGATTCCGCTGGCCATTGCTGCCTGTCCGTTGGGTGCTATTAAGCCTGCCAAGGCGACCAACTCCAAGGGCGAGGAAGTCAAATCGGTTTCCGTTAAGGCTGAGCGTTGTATGTTCTGCGGTAACTGCTACACCATGTGCCCGGCAATGCCTCTGGCTGATCCGGAAGGTGATGGTATTGCCATCCTGGTTGGTGGTAAGGTTTCCAACCGAATTTCTGCACCGAAATTCTCCAAACTGGTTGTGCCTTTCCTGCCGAACAACACCCCGCGGTGGCCTGAAGTGGTGCAAACCATTCGCCACATCGTGGATGCGTATGCCAAGGATGCCAAGAAGTATGAGCGCATAGGCGACTGGGCCGAGCGTATTGGCTGGGAGAAATTCTTCGAGAAAACCGGTATTCCGTTCACCGAAAAGTCTATCGACGACTATCGTCTGGCATATGATACTTGGAGAACTACCACCCAGTTTAAATACACCAGTCATACTGCCGCATACACAAAGTAATTATCCAATTTTTGCTCGGCTCCTTTGAGGAGCCGAGCATATAATGTGTTGATAAGACACATTTTAAGGAGCGCATTATGGCACTGAGCATTGAAGAGTTGAAAAAAGCCATCATTGAGAAGGCTAAATCATCACCTAAGCCTCAGCTGTATATCAAGGATTTCTATGCATGTGATCCTGACACCAAGCCGCGTGAGATCAAAAAGGTTGCTAACGCCTTGGTAACGGAAGGTGAACTCATGTTCTGGTCATCTGGTTCGACCACCATGTATGCCCGTCCTGATCGTATTCAGAACGAGGAAAAATAATCATCGCTGATTTTCAGCCTGTGATTAAAAGCAGGGGCTCCACAGAGCCTCTGCTTTTTTTATTTTAAGGGTAAATCATGATTGTACATGTCCCGGTGACCGATTCAACAAACAGGTTGGCCAGGAATCTGGCTGCGGAAGGTGCTGCCGCAGGTACCGTCGTTTGGGCTGACAGGCAGGAGGCCGGGAGGGGACAACATGGGCGCACTTTCGCCTCACCACCGGGAGGGCTGTATTTCAGTCTCCTGCTCCGGCCCGATATTCTGCCCGAAAACCTGCCTCTTATCACTTTGGTGACAGGGCTTGCATGCCGGGATCTGCTTGCTGCAAAATTCTCTGTTGAGCCGACCATTAAATGGCCAAATGACCTTTATCTGGAGGATAAGAAGCTTGTTGGAATACTCTGTGAAAACTATTTTGATTCCACACAGAATGTTCCGGCTGCCGCAGTTATCATTGGTGTTGGGATCAACATCAACACGCGATCCGAAGATTTCCCCGTAGATCTGCAGAATGTTATTACTTCCATTTATGAACACACTCACGAAACGGCCGATCTTGAGCAGGTCTTAGAGTCGGTTGTTGCCGAGATCACCCGTATGGTTTCCAGGCTGTCTGAGGAGAAAGATTTTCTCCTCGACCGATGGCGTGCCTATGATTACCTAAAGGATAAACCGCTTCAGTATATTCATGATCAGCAGAAGATGTTCGGTACAGGAAAGGGACTTATGGACGATGGTCGGTATACCTTCCTGGATACGAGCAATGTGGTACATGCTATCATCGGTGGACACTTGAAGCCTTGTCAACAGCAGCATTAATAACACCCTTTTGGTATACCGTATGGAGGTGTTTATGGACGATACATCATTTCTCGCCTTTGTGGTTTCTGAGGGAACGCATGGCAATATGGTGCGGGAGATTAAGAGGAAAACGGTAGATGACCTGCCTGCTGGTGACGTAGTCATCGCCGTTGAATTTTCTTCCCTTAATTACAAGGATGCACTCTCAGCCGCGGGTAATCGAGGAGTGACGAAGACGTATCCTCATACACCAGGAATTGATGCTGTCGGGCAGGTTGTTTCATCCCAGAATACCCACTGGAAAACTGGCGACAGTGTTCTGTGTACGGGTTACGATCTGGGAATGAATACAGATGGCGGTTTTGGGCAACGCATTCGTGTGCCTGGTGACTGGCTTGTAAAACGCCCTGACAATTTGTCTCCCCTGGAGACGATGCAGCTTGGTACAGCAGGGTTTACAGCTGCACTTTGTGTGCTTGGGCTTCAGACAAATGGTATCGGTCCGGAGAAAGGTCCCATCCTGGTGACAGGGGCTACCGGCGGAGTTGCTACAGTGGCTATTATGCTGTTGCATAAACTGGGATATAATATCGCCGCTGTTTCGGGGAAACCTGAAGCCCAGGATTTTCTCACCCGTCTTGGAGTGTCTGAGTGTATTGATCGTACCCGTTTCTTAGCTGACAGTAAGCGTGCGCTCCTCCCTGGAAAATGGGCAGGCGTTGTAGATACTGTCGGTGGAGATGTGCTGGCAACGGCGATCAAGGGGACCGATTATGATGGAGTTGTTACAAGTTGTGGCAACGCAGCCTCGGGTGATCTGCCTTTGAATGTTTACCCTTTCATTCTTCGCGGAGTACATCTTTTGGGTATTTATTCCGCCAACTGCCCGATGGAAAAAAGACTGGTAGTCTGGCAGAAACTTGCCAACGAATGGAAACTGGATCAGCTGGGATCGTTGTGTCGCATGATTGGGCTTGATGACCTGGATGCAGAAATTAATCAAATGCTTGCTGGAAAAACCAAAGGGCGGTGTGTGGTTACGTTAGGAGCTTCATTGTGAGTTGTGATTTGGCTAAAGAGGTGCTGACTGTCGAGTCAGAGGGAATTCTGGCGGTACGAGATAATTTGGGGCCTGAGTTTGACAAGGCCATTGATTTAATTATGGCTTGTCCCAGCCGCCTGGTGGTTACGGGTATTGGTAAGTCTGGACTGGTCGGTCAGAAAATAAGCGCTACCTTGAATTCCGTAGGGACATCAGCATTTTTTCTTCATCCAGTGGAAGCGATGCATGGCGATTTAGGTATGGTGGCTTCCACTGATGTGGTTCTGGCGATTTCTTATTCAGGTGAAACGACCGAGCTCAATCATCTGCTTTCATCTATTAAAGAAAGAGCGCTCCCAGTTATTGCACTTTGTGGAAATAATAATTCCACGCTTTCACAACATGCGGATGTAACGCTTAATGTTGCTGTGCCCCGAGAGGCGGGATCCCTTGGACTTGCGCCGACCACGTCAACAACCGCCACGTTGGCAATGGGAGACGCCTTGGCTGTGGTGCTGCAAGAACGCAAAAAATTTAAGGCGGAAGATTTTCGGCGGAATCATCCCGGAGGAAGTTTAGGTGCACGCCTCAAAGTTGCTGTCCGTGAAGTGATGCTGACGCGAGATTCTGTGCCACGTGTTTCCCTGAAGGCCAATATGGCTGAGGCAATTGGAGAATTGAATACGAAAAATCTCGGAGCGGTTTTTGTTACGGATGACGAGGGAACATTATTGGGCATTATGACAGATGGCGATGTACGGCGGCTTCTGTCGTCAGGGAAGGACTACAGCCAGGTGCCGCTAGCAGAAGCTATGACACGGAAACCATTGGCCATATCCAGTGACCTGATGGCCGCTGATGCATTAAGCATTATGCAGCAGCACGAAATTACCGTGTTAGCGGTTGTCAGCGAGAAGGGGCAACTCGTGGGAATTTTGCACCTGCATAACCTGCTGGGCAAGGGAGAATTTCGATTTTTAATTTAACTCGTTGTGAAGGAGTAAGTTACGGAACATCCCATGTGTCTGTATCTGGATTGTACATGTAGGACAGTTGGATTCTCGTTGTTTTTCCCAGGTACGCTTCTGTACAGCTCAGTGAGAAAACACTCTTATTCCCTACTTTTTTTACAAAAACTGCTTTGGGATCAACCAATCTTGATCCCTTGAATGTGGGATAATTTTTTCTGAAGATATTTTCAGCATTGTTCTCGAGCCATTTTACTTTCTGACTCTGACTGAGACGTGCCTGCTGTAAATTGATGGTCGATTCAGCGTTATCTTTGATGGCTTTGATCGTAGGATCGTTTTCAACGGAACTGGTCTGGATGAGCTGGAGTATCTGCTCGTTAAGAACAATAATGATCTTAGCATCATCTTGGCGCAGAACTGTTTGCATCGTATTCTGCAGTTGCGCGATCTGTACTATCAACAGAGTCCTTTTGATATTTGCAATAGACTCGCTGAGCGATTCCATAATCTCCTTGGGTTCTTGATTTAATAAATCCAGAGCCTGCTGATACTGACTGATGGCAACATCCCAGTGTTGACTTTCATAGGCCTCTTTCCCTGTCGAGAGGAAATAGAGCAGACGGGAACTGACCAGGAGGTTATGTAGTTCCTGATGTTCCTTGTCCGAGATTAGTGTTGGGTTGGCGGTGATCGCTTTTTGCGTTTTTTCAAGGAATTGAATCGTTTCCTGCCACTGTGCCTGGTTAAAGGCATGTTTTGACAGCGCCATATCTTCGTGAATGGCTGCCGCTGTCAGACGTTTGGTAATGCCACTGGCAGTTCCCAGAGATTTCATGTTACCGGAAAGTGTCAGTGCTTTTTGATACGCTTCAGCCGCTAGAGTCCAGTTATTGTTGTTCTCCGCCTGTTCAGCAGCGGCTAGAGTCTGCCGCAATTGGATTGACTGTATAATTTCACGAATCGAATCCTGCTGTTTTTTCAAATCATGCGATTGTGCGTAGTCATAGGCTTGCTGGTACAAGGCTAAGGCAGCATCAGGCATTTTCTGTTTGGTAAACACCTCCCCCTGATCCATGAGGCTCTGGATTTTTTGTAAAGAGGCAACAGTGCTGCTGGGCTGATACACCCCCTTGTACAAAACGCGTCCCTGCAGACCTTCCCGCATTTCTGGCGAATCGAGTAATGCCGCGATATTTTTCGCGTATGTATCCCTGCGAAAGCGTAAAAGAGTCAAACTCGAAAGGGAAGACTTGGCTGCGTTCAGGGTATCCTGCGCGTTATCAAACTGTTTTTTATCAAGGAGCATCTGTCCTTTGAGCAGATTGGCCTGACATTGACTGAGCGTGTTTTGATCCCGAAAATACAATGAGATCAGAGTGATGCACAGACCGATCGCAATGATTGCCATGAGAATGGGTTTGACCGCGATATTTTCGCCGAGCCGTAGCCCCCAGCCTGTCTTTATTGTTGTTCCGATCCTATGGGAAACAGCATGGGTGCCTTTGGTGCTTGTAGGAAGTGGGGGGGCAGATGTTTTAGCTCGGGAAAGCAGATCGTTTTTTTTCTTTTGAGGATTGAACAGCTGCATAGCCCCCTCTATACGGCTACGCATAAGTTTTGACTGAGGGGCATCCGGGGCTACATCATCCATTTTGTCAATAACCTCAAGTGCTTCATCATATTTGGCCATTTCTTCCAACTGTTCAACAAATTGAGCTAATTTATCAATTTTTTGCAGTTGTTGATCTATGGTTCGCTCGACATTTGCCCTGTTCGGAAAATTGGCACCGGTCGGAAGCTGCGAGAGGAGCTTTCTTGCAGTGTAAATTTGATTGTCCGCTATTAACATCTGAATATGCTTGATGTCAGCTTCGTCGATCTCTTCGGTATTGCTTGCAGAAGAACTTTCTTCTGCAGGCTGCTCAGAAATCTCCAAATGCAATGATTCGAGCAGGGGGGGCGGAGCTTCATCAGGTTGAGGGGACTGATGGTTTTGGTCGGAAAGAGCATCAAGTGGCAGTTCATCGGCATGTTGTTCATACCAGACAGCTGCATCTGCATTGAGCGGTTTTTCCAGGGAATAAATTTTCCCCCTGATGATATTCCCGATATATAGAACCAGATCGGGCAACGAGGGATCAGTACTCCATTGATCGCCAAGGCGAATTGAATCCTTGTCTACATCGGGATGAAAAATGGATGTCAGGGGGACGACAACAGGAGCTGAGAGGGGATAATCGGACGGTAATGAAATACGGACACTATGATACAAGCCAATCGTGACAGGGGCTTCGGCGTAACGAATATAGCCATTAAGCGCGTAGCCAATTTCGAAGGTCTCGGTGGGAGCCTCGTCGACACGTTGGATGGTGATTTGCGGATAGAGCTCAAAAAAATGTTTAAGCTGAGAATACTCGTCAGCAACTTGCTGAGGACTGATGTCCATTACAACAAACCTATCGCTCTTGAAGATATAAAAACCATTTTCCCTTCCAACCAAACAGATACATAACAATTATATTATATTTAACGGGGGGAAACAAGATCGCTTATTTTTGCTTGGAAAAAGTTTATTGTTGTGGAGTAATGGTATTTTGATAAATACAATATTGTTTTTTTTCAGTGGGTTAGGAGACTGAAAAAAACATTTTTTTGTTCAATTCATGATGCTGAAATTTACAATCATGCCAGAATTTCTCTGATTGGCTGGAGTTCAATCATTTCCTTAAAAGAGTTGACATGGTAGCGCGCCTGTAAGGCAGAATTCCTGAAAGCAATCAAATCGACGCCGGTACCTGCACAGTGCTGTTGATCAAGAATGGAGTCTCCTATGTAGATTGCTTCCTGTGGATGGATGGACAGGGTGCTGAGAATCATCTGCAGGCCGTCAGGTGCCGGCTTGGGGCGCGGTGCATTGGAGGCAGTGACCACCATGTCAAACCAGGACCGAAGGGAAAATGTTTCCAGAATGGCGTCCATAGTATCGGTACGGTTCGTGGAAATGGCGGTTTTGCACCGGGGCTTAATGATTTTAAGAAAGTCCAGCAAATCAGGCTCCATGAGCATGTAACGCAGATACGGTGTGTAATCAAGTTTTGCCCGATAGGCGTTGACCGCATCCGTAGAAATCTGCGGTTGATTGCGAAAAATATGGCGGACCGAATTTTCCACATTATGGATGTGGACATATTCGAGTTCCTCGGCCGTCATGGGTGGGCATGAAAAAGCTTTCAGCAGGTCATTGTAATAAACACGATTACATTCACGGGAGCTGAACATGACTCCGTCGCAGTCAAAGATGATCAATTTCAGCATGGTGTTACATCCGCAGCAAAAGGAGGGAGGCACAGCGTTGTTTCCAGGGTGAGTTCATCAAAAAAAGCCTGCATGAAAGAGTGACGCTTTTCTGCAAGTGCTTTGCCAACAGGTGTGAGCATGCGCTCCTTTACCCGTGACATCTTCACCTGAAATTCACGGTAGGCAGTATCTTCAAGAGAATAGGGCAGAGTGGCCGTACAGTCCACATCAGGGTTGTGCAGCCGTGCCCCCATCTGCCCGGCAAAGAGGAACGCCCTGCCAATGCCTACCGCGCCAATGGAATCCAGTTTATCGGCATCAAAGAGAATGCGTGCTTCAAGTGTGGCGGGTACCTGCTCATCACGGTAGCGATGGCTGCGGATGCAGTGGCAGATGGCGATGCGGTCCTCTCCACTGTAGCCCAATTCAGCCAGTAACGGCTCCGCCAGTTCTGCCCCCCGGGCGGCATGGCAGATTTTTCCCCGGCTGAGGCTTTCCTCTTTACGGCCTATATCATGCAGGAGAGCGGCAGGAACGAGGATGTCGAGTCGGGCCTGCATGCGCAGGCCGATGGCAACGGCTATTGCCAGCACACGTTCGCTGTGGTCAGGCCCGTGGGAACCACCTTCCGCAATGGAAAAACGCTGACTCAGTTCCCGCAGACGCTGCAGATGCTCTCGGGTCACAGGGAGTGCTTGCATGGTTCTCACCGCGAAAAAGCGGATTATTCCCCAAAGAATTCCTGCAGCAGCCAGCGAATCCCTAAAAGCAACAGTTCTTCGTCGTCACCAGCGAGACCGGCCAATTGACCTGGTGTGAGTGGGTGGTTTAGAGCGATGCGGCCATCACTCATATCCATGCGGAACTGATCCTGGTCATAGAGGGCCAGAGTGTACTGGTCCAGTTGTTTGCGGGAAGGACGGAAGGTATGCGACAGAATCTGCGCATGCTGAATGAGAGGCAGGAGGGCATCGTTGAACCGATTATATTCTTTCAGTCCCTGCCCGCGGAGATATTCGCCGACACTCTGCTCGCACGCTTCCGCAAAGCCCTTGCAGTGAGGCTCCCGAATCAGCACCAGGGATTCCTGCGGAAGGGCTTTGTCCTGACGGGATGCGCCGCGGCCCAGCGGATAGGCACGACAACTCCCTGGACGATCCTCATATACTGTGCAGCCTTTTTGGGCATCGACAAATACACAGGATGCCCGTCCGTCATCCACCATGGTCAGGTAATACGAGGGAAACAGTTGCGACTCGTCCCATTCGATAATGACATATTTGTGCAGCACCTGCCCTGATGAAATCTGCAGATGTCGTTTGAGCCGCAAGACATCATACGGAGTCAGCGCCAAGTCCAGTTCCCGGCAGCATTCCGTGAAACAGGAAACTCCAGGATGGCAGGCAAACCTGAATGGCTGTTCCGCGGCAACCGGTTGAAAGGGGGGGGCGGATTGTTGGTTTGATGAACTCATACGTGTTTCCTCCCGATGGATAACAGGGGCGCAGCCACGAAAATCGAGGAATACGTACCAATGAGCAGGCCAATGAGCAATGCAAAGGAAAAGTCATGGATGCTCGCGCTGCCAAACACGTAGAGACAGGTCACGGTAATGAGTACGGTGAGTACGGTGATAATGGAACGCGCCAACACCTGATTGGTGGACAGGTTGATGATTTGATGCAGGTTATAATCTTCGTGTTTGTGCCTATTTTCACGGATACGGTCAAAAATAACGACCGTATCGTTCAAGGAATAGCCGGCCAACGTCAGCAGGGCGGTGATGATGAGCAGGGTCATTTCCATATTAAGTGCCCAACAGACGCCCAGAACAATCAACACATCATGGAAGGTGGCCAGGGTCGCGGCAAAACCGAATTGGAAATCAAACCGCACCCAGAGGTAGAGTATAACGCCCAGCATGGACAGGGCGATGGAGAGGAGTGCCTTGCTGCGCAGATCAGAGGATATAGCGGCGCCGATTTCAGACTTGCTCTCCAGTTCAAATCCCTTGTCCGCTTGTGTTTGCTGCAGCAGTGAAGAGATGCGGTCACTGATATCACCGACTTTTGCTTGTGACTGCTTGATTTTGACGATCAGACGGTTTTCGTTGGTTACCTGCTGTAGTTCAGCGTCTTTAAAGCCGCCATCCCGCAGAGTCATACGCACATCATGCAGGTTGAAAGGTTTTTCCGTTTTGTATTGGAGCATGGTGCCGCCGGAAAAATCGATACCCATGTTTGCATGGCCCCGGGCAATTTGTACAAAAGCGACCAAACCCAGAATGACCAGTGCGCTTGACAGGGTGAACGCAATTTTACGAACGCCCATGAAGTCAAAATTCACGTTATGCAGCATCTGCATGAAATGCAGATGCTTGAGTTTTTTAAGGCTGAACAACGTCTCGTAAATCAGATGGCAGACAAATAACACGGCAAAAAGGTTGAAAATAATACCCAGACTCAGGGTAACGGCAAAACCCTTGATGGGGCCGGTTCCGAAGAGGAACAGCACCAAAGCGGTAATCAATGTGGTCACCTGCGCGTCCACAACGGACCAGAACGCTTTTTTGAAGCCGTCCTCAACTCCTGAGTGCAATGATTTGCCCAAGGCAAATTCTTCGCGCATTCGTTCATAGATAAGAACGTTGGCATCCACAGCCATACCAATGGAGAGGATAATACCGGCGATACCGGGCAGGCTCAGCGTGGAACCAATCAATGCCATGCCCACGATCAGCAGCAGGATGTTGACGAACAGACCGATATCCGCGATCACACCGGAAAGACGATAGTAGACCACCATAAAAACGATGACGAGTACCGCACCCAGCAGGGCGGAGAACATGCCTTTGTGGATGGCATCCTGTCCCAGGCTGG
The DNA here is from genome assembly GCA_036746815.1 of Desulfobulbus sp. Lineage (GTDB taxonomy): Bacteria > Desulfobacterota > Desulfobulbia > Desulfobulbales > Desulfobulbaceae > Desulfobulbus. The sequence goes on along the minus strand of DAIODL010000003.1, from coordinate 10,594 downwards.
CGCCGACCGTCAGGTTTTGAATAATATCAACCGGAGCGGGCAGGGCACCTACACGCAGGACAATGGCCAGGTCCGTGGCCTCGTTATGGGTGAAGTCGCCGGTAATCTGGGCATTGCCACCCAGAATTTTCTCGCGGATAACCGGGGCGGAGCGCACTACCCCATCAAGAACAATGGCAAGCCGCCGGCCCACGCTTTTTTCCGTGAGTGCTCCAAACACCTGGGCGCCACGCGATGTTAATTCCAGGCTGACATAGGGTTCGTTAAAATTGCCGCCAATGCGGACCTGGGCGTTTTTCACCATATCACCGGTCATGAGAATGGGATTTTCCAGGAGCATTGGTGTCTTCTTCTCACGCTTGGTGGCCTTGTCAATACTGCGCTCAAAATAAATAGAGGTACCCTGAGGCAGCTGATTCTGCAGGGCAAGGTTCAGCTGTTTGAGGTTGTCTCCCTCGTGCCACTGGCCCGCCTGTTCAGCGTTATGAATCAGGAGTGGCAGATTGACCCCCGGTGCTTCGGCGACCAGTTTAAATTCGAGCTGCGCTGTCTGTCCAATGAGGGACATGGCGCGTTTGGGATCTTTAACGCCAGGCAGCTGTACAACGATTTGGTCTTCCCCCTGACGGACGACGATCGGCTCGGCGACACCAAACTGGTCAATACGGTTGCGGATAATTTCAAGCGACTGATTAACAGCATTCTTGTGAATATATTCGATTTCCGAGGGCTTCAGCTGCAGGGTGATGCGCGGAAACGTGCCGGCATCCGCCTGGATGGTGCTGTTCAGGTTGGGAAAGCTGTCGTGCAGAATCTGTTTGACGGTATCTACGGCGCTGGTGTTAGGCAGAGTGAACATGATGCGTTTGGGATCTTTGGTATCCATACGCACCGCGTTGATATTTTTGGCTGCCAGGGCTGACTTGAAATCAGAGGCTGACAGATCAAGCGAGTTCTCCGCAGCCTTTTCCAGGTTAACCTGCAGGACAATGTGCATACCTCCCTGGAGGTCCAGCCCGAGTTTCAGTCCGGCCGGAGCCATGTACTTTTTCCACCAGCTGGGCAGACCATGATACACTGATGGCGCCAGAACCAGTCCGGAGAAGATGAGGAGAAGAAACACAAGCCCGATTTTAAGCTTCAAGCTGGAATTCATGAATACTGTACCTGCGGCTGAGAAAAAGAAAGAGTCGTTACTGCTTACCCAAAATATATAAATATACGCCGGTGTTTCGTCCGATGCAACTCTGCAGGGTATTTTTCTTGAAAAAACGCATGAAAATGAAGTTTTTTCTGACAGCTTATACGGCGCAAACCGGAAATGGAAGGTGATCAACCAGTGCTCACGGAAACAGTCCTGTACCATGCGAACCGGGGGAAACAGTTTACGGTACACACATGATCTGGTACATTGCCGTCCATGCTAACCACCGGGCATTGCGGGAAATTGCCTTGCTGCGGGGCGCGGTTGCGTGCAAACAGAAGTTCACAATTATTTTTCAACCAGCACCTTCCGGTGCATGGAGCACTCTATATGTCACAGGAAAATCTGCCTCTTTTTCTGCAGGCCTTATTGCATCCCGAATGTTACGGCCACCCGTCCGACGGTATCGAACTGGTACAAACCCATATTTCTTCCGTATTGCTGGTGGGTGATTATGTCTACAAATTCAAAAAGCCGGTTAATTTTGGTTTCCTTGATTTTTCTGACCTGGAGAAACGCCGGGCCTGTTGTGAACAGGAGCTGATCCTGAATCGCCGCTTATGCCCGGATATTTATCTGGGGCTGGTGCGTGTCACCGATGAAGGGGATGGAAAGTTCGCGCTTGATGGTCAGGGAACGGTGATCGAATATGGCGTGAAGATGAAACGTATGCCGGAAGAGCGCATGATGCCAAAGGTCATTGCGCGCGGCGAACTGACTGATGCGCATATTGATACTTTGGTGCAGGTGCTGGCTGATTTCTACAAACATGCCGAGGGTGGTCCTGCTATTCAGGCGTTTGGTACCGCAGAGGCGGTGGCGGTCAACGTGCTGGAGAATTTTACCCAGACCGAGGGGTTTATCGGACAGGGGGCACTCGATCAGGGGCAGTTTGATCGGATCAGCCAATTCTCCCGGAACATGCTGGCCAGAGAGGATCTTTTCCAGCAGCGTATAGCAAACGGCTCGATTCGTGATGGGCATGGCGATCTCTATTCCGCCAATATCTGCCTGGCGGACAAGGTGTATATTTTTGACTGCATTGAGTTTAACCAGCGATTTCGCTACTGTGATGTGGCAAGTGATGTTGCTTTTCTGGCCATGGATCTGGATTTTCACGGACTTGAGGCGCTGTCAGAGCGTTTTATTGAGCAGTTCTGTCAGAAAACCGGTGATGAGTCGCTTGGAACCATGCTGAATTTTTATAAATGTTACCGGGCTTATGTTCGTGGTAAAATTGGCCTTTTCACTGCTGCCGATCCTGCCGTTGATCAGGCCACGCAGGCATCCTGCCGCAACCAGGCTGCCCGGTATTTCCGTCTGGCGGATCGCTATGCCCGTGGTTAATAGACCGCTTCTGCTTGTCTTTTTCGGTATGACCGCCTCCGGCAAGTCAACGCTTGCCATGGCCTGGGCGGAAGCCCAAGGCATTCCCTATTACAACACCGATCGTATTCGCAAGGATCTGGCTGGCGTGGCGGCGACCACCAAGTGTCCGGATGGCATCAATCAGGGGATTTACACTGCGGATTTATCCACCCGCACCTACCAGACCATGCTGGATAAAGCGGCAGGCGATATTGCTGCCGGAAAGCCGGTCGTGGTGCTGGATGGCTCGTACGGCAAGCGGAGTGATCGTGACGCCGTCCGGCAGGCAGCACGTGTGTTGGGGATTCAATGCCTGTTTTGTTACTGCGTATGCTCGCAAGAGGAAACCAGGCGCAGGTTCGCGCTTCGTGCTGCCGATGCGGCTGCGGTTTCTGACGGACGCTGGGAAATTTATCAGTACCAGCAGCAGCATTTCGAGTTACCCGCAGCAGATGAAAAGGATGCTTTTGTGGTGTGCACAGAAGCGCCTGTTGCTGAGCTGGTTAAAACAATAACGGCTCAATTCTGCAAAAAGAATTGAGCCGTTATTATCTGACAGGGTACTTTCACCCCTCATGTCTTTTACGGATTAACGTCCTTCCTGGTTCTCCCGGTCCATGGAAGCGTTGTTGTCTTTCGTGTCATTCTGACGTTCCTCCGGGGTTTTGACCATAAATTCCGGTAACCAGCGGTTCATACCCCATGCGGGGTGCTCACCGGATTTCAGCAGCGCGAGCAGTTTTCTGGCCTTGGGTGCCAGCACGGATTCAGGATACATGGAAAGCATGTATTCCAGGCGATGCTGCGCCTCCTGGTAGCGCTCCGTACGCACATAAAAAACGGCGACCATGTATTCATGATTGATGATGAATTCCTTGCACTCGCTGATTTTGGTCTTCGCGTCCTTGGTATAGGGGGACTGCGGATAGGCATTGATCAGGCGGGTGAAATCCTTGATGGCATCCTGAGGTCCCGAGATATCCCGATCGATGCGATCAGAACGCTTATAGTCACACATTCCAATCTGGAACATGACATAAGGGACCGCTTCGTTGGTGGGATGATGCTCTTCAAAAGCCTTATAGAGTACCTTCGCTTCAGGGTACTGTTTATTGTAATAATTGGAATCGGCCGCCTTGAGTTCCGCCAGCATGGCCTGGGGACTGAAAGGATGCTCGTCGAGGATGAGCTTGAAATTTTTCAGGGCCTCGCCGTAATCACCGATACTGTAGGCGTCCATGCCTTTGTTCAGTAATGCATCCGCGGAGAGAGGCTTGTCCTCATCATCACTGCTGCCCCAGGTTATTTTGCTGAACATTGAACAGCCGGACAGCGTGAGAGGTAACAGCAGCAGACAGATCAAAAAAAGCCGAGATGGAAAGCCGTGCAACCGGTAATTGGATGATGTGGACATAGGATCCTCTATTCGCTGCATTTAAAAGAGTGGTCGATGACTTGATTGCCAAGATAATGCTCGACCGAGAGCTCGGCAACTGCACCTTCTCCCGCAGCATTCACAATCTGCCGTGAACGCTTGCTGCGGATATCGCCGGCGGCAAACACCCCTGGAATGGAGGTCGCCATCTCATCATCAGTGATGAGAAAACCGGTTTCGTCCGTACGCAACTGATCAATCGGGAGCATTTCGGTATTGGGTTTAATACCAATTAGAATAAAAATTCCGCTTACTTTCAATACAGATGTTTCGCCATTGGCATGCGTTAAGAGAAGTTCTTCAACGCCGCTGGTCTTTGAGCCCCGGATTTCCTGGATCTCCGTATTCCAGATAAAATCGATTTTCTGGTTGCAGAAGGCTTTTTCCTGAAGAATTTTTGTGGCCCGGAGTTCGTTACGACGATGAATAATGGTGACCTTGTCGGCGAATTTGGTGAGATGCAGCGCTTCCTGGATAGCTGTATTGCCGCCGCCCACCACGGCTACTTTTTGATTGCGGTAAAAGGGGCCGTCGCAGGTAGCGCAGTAGGAAACACCGCGACCGGCAAATTCCTGCTCACCTGGAATGTTCAATTTACGGGGTTTGGCTCCCGTGCAGATGATGATGGACAAAGCGGTGAGCACTTGACCATCGTCAAGCTCCACGGATTTGACGTCGCCATCCAGATGCAATGCGGAAATAGTGGCAAACTGTTTTTTGAGGCCAAAACGATCCGCATGGGCCGTCATTTTGTCCATCAGGTCCAGGCCCGAGATGCCGTCTATGAAGCCGGGGTAGTTGTCAACCCAGTCTGTCTGCAGAACCTGACCGCCCGTGGCTCCTTTTTCCAGAAGAAGCGCATTGAGGCGGCCGCGGGCAGCGTACAGCCCAGCCGTCAGGCCAGCCGGTCCACCCCCGACAATGATCAGCTGATACTGTGCTTTTTGCATGTGGAAATCACGAAAAGAAGGCACGGCCCCTCTCGTGTTGAGAGAGGCCGTGCCGGAATGAACAGTAAATTAGAGGGCTTTTTTGATCAGGTCCTGCAGCTGGGATTTGCCCACAGCACCGGTAATCTGATCCACAACTTCGCCCCCTTTAAAGAGGATGAGGGTCGGAATGGCACGAATGCCAAATTTCCCCGGAGTGGCGGGGTTGTCGTCCACATTCATTTTGGCGATCGTCACTTTCCCTTCAAATTCTGCGGCCAGTTCGTCAATAACCGGTCCGATAGCCTTGCAGGGGCCGCACCAGGGAGCCCAGAAATCTACCAGGCAGGGCTGGGCGCTGCCGATAATTTTGCTGTCGAATTCACTGTCAGATATGTGCAGTACTTTTTCACTTGCCATTGCATATTCTCCTTGAGAACACCGTTTGCGCTAGGGTGAAATTTATTAAATGTTCAATGGTTAAAAAATGTTAGCAACATTCGCTTATCATTCTACCTTGCCCTATACATGGTGACAAGAGAAAATTGACATCTTTGGGCCGCTGTCAAGTCGGAGAAGGCATGGAAAATTTTTACTTTTTGACATCGGAAAAAGGAGCGTGCTATATCTACAAACTTTAAAATTCATACTTCATCCGTACAGGATTATTCATTGAGAGGCGCATCATGCAGACAGTGCATTCGACAGAACTTTTTACGCAGGCCAAACATTTGATTCCCGGAGGCGTTAACTCACCCGTGCGGGCATGCCGGTCCGTGGGTTGTGATCCCCTTTTTGTGCAGAAGGCGAAAGGGGGAGTTATCACTGATGTTGATGGCAATGAGTTTATTGATTTTGTCTGCTCCTGGGGGCCGATGATCGTGGGACACGCCCATCCTGAGGTGGTTGAGGCGATACAACGGACAGCTGAACTGGGCACCAGCTTTGGTGCGCCCTGTCCTGGGGAAATTGAGCTGGCACAGCTGATATGCGATTCCGTGCCTTCTCTTGAAAAAGTGCGTTTCGTGAATTCGGGAACGGAAGCCACCATGAGTGCAATCCGTCGGGCCCGCGGATATACAGGACGCAAGGTAGTGGTAAAATTTGATGGCTGCTACCACGGTCACGCGGATTCCTTTCTCGTGAAAGCCGGTTCCGGTGTCATTACCTTAGGGATTCCGGGAAGCCCCGGTGTGCCTGAGGATATCGTCAAAAACACGCTTTCCATTCCGTATAACAATATCGAGGTACTGGAAAAGACACTGCGCGACCCGGAGCTGGATATCGCCTGCGTCATTGTCGAGGCTGTGGCAGGCAACATGGGAGTGGTGGTGCCGGAGATGTCCTTCCTGCACCGGTTGCGTGAACTCACTCAAGAGCTTGGCATTGTGCTCATCTTTGATGAGGTAATCACCGGCTTCCGCCTGTCGCTTGGCGGTGCTCAGGGCCGTTTTGGCATCATGCCGGATTTGACCTGCCTGGGCAAGATTATAGGCGGTGGTCTGCCGGTGGGTGCGTATGGTGGTAAACGCGAGCTGATGGATATGGTCGCTCCGGATGGTCCCGTGTATCAGGCGGGTACGCTTGCCGGCAATCCTCTGGCCATGGCCGCAGGGATCGCCATGCTCAAAATTCTCCGCCGTCCCGGATTTTATGAAGATCTGGAGGTTACCTCCCGGTGGTTCTGGAGTGAAATGTCCCGGTTGGCCGTCGCAGCACCGGTGCCGATAACCTGTAACAGCATCGGGTCCATAGGCACCTGTTTCTTTACCGCCGGACCGGTCACGGATTACACCTCGGCCATGCAGTCAGATACCGCTGCCTATGGGTGTTATTACCGTTCTATGCTGGCTGGCGGTATGTGGCTGGCCCCTTCCCAGTTCGAGGTCACCTTTGTTTCTTCCGCTCATACGCGCGGGCAACTCGAACGGGCTTTGGAGATGACTGAATCGTCATTCAAAAAATTGATGGATTAATTAAAAAATTATTGCGTTTGCCGGGCGCGCATGCTACCTCTAGCAAGGTTATTGAAGTCTCGGCAGATGTTCGTAAGGAGCAAGATGGCGGACGATCGCAGAGAGATGTTCAGGCAGTTGGCTGTGTACAGTCAGGTCGGTATGAGCTTTGTTTTTGCTATCATTATCGGCTTTGGTCTGGGGTGGTATCTGGATAACAAGGTGTTCTCTGGAAAAACCGCACCTTATCTGACCTTTATTTTTTTTGGCCTGGGCATCATTGCCGGCTTTAGACAACTCTGGGAATTGATCCAGAAACTGAACCATGAATGAATCCGTCCCTCCCAGTTGTCTCGGTCATGCGGGCGATGGCAGTTTCCCCATACTGCGGCGGGTGATGATCTGCCAGTGGGTGCTGCTCCTGGTCATGGTAGTGGCGGGATGGTTTCTGGTAAACCGTAAATTCGGTCAATCCGTGTTTGTGGGCGGTGTGCTCGGCAATGGCAGTTTCTGGCTCATGCAACTGGATGCAAAACGCCTGATTGGCAGGATCGCTCAGTCAGAGCACCTGAAATCAGCGGAAAAGATACGTTTTATACTGCGAAGTTTTGCGCGGTTAACAGTTTTTGGGTTGTTGATGTTTGTGGCGGCCGTCAAGATTCCGATCAATGTTATCGGACTGGTCGCAGGGCTGAGTGTGGTTGTGGTCAGTGTTATTGTTATTGGCCTGGGTGCCGGCAGATACCGGCCAGTGAACAAAGAATGAGGAGCGTGTAGGTCATGGAACATCCGATATTGTTTATCTCATTGATTCTTAAGGGTTTAGGCTTACCTGTCCCTCACGAAGCCATTGGCAGCACACTGCTGGAAAAGATTTGTGAACCCTACATGACCTATACCTGGATGGTCATGGCCTTTTTGATCATTGTTCCCAAACTGACCATGGGCAAACTGGAAATGGTTCCAGGCAGCGGTCAGAATTTCTGGGAAGTGATGGTCGGCGGCATGATGGATTTCTTCACCGAAAATCTGGGGGAGAAAGGCGCCAAGATGCTGTATCCGATGATGGCTACCTTTTTTCTCTACATCGTGCTTGCCAACATTATCGGCCTGATCCCGGGCTTCATGTCGCCCACCTCCAACCTTAACATTACCCTGTCTATGACCATTATCGTCTGGGTCACCCATCATTATCTTGGCTTCAAGTATCATGGCATTGGCTATTTCAAGCATTTCATGGGGCCAAGCAAGGTTCTCGCACCGTTCATGTTTTTACTTGAAATCATCAGTAACTTCGCCCGGTTGATTTCACTCTCCATGCGTCTTTTCGGTAACATCCTGGCGAAAGAGGTTCTCTTGAGCGTGCTCTTCATGCTGGCGGGTGCTTTTTTTGCTCCCCTGCCTATCCTCTGTCTGGGTGTGCTGGTATCCATCATCCAGGCGGTCGTCTTTGTCCTGCTGGCTCTGCTCTATTGCGCGGGTGCCATGGAAGAGGCGCATTGATCGTTTATACAAGTTCCGTTTTAACGGAGAAGAAGGCCAACTTTTAATTATAGGAATACGGAGGAAACAGTTATGAGTCTTGACACACTTGCTATTGCATTGATCTGCATTGGCGCTGGTTTGAGTATCGGTCTGGCTGGTGTAGGCGCTGGTATCGGTATGGGTAATGGTCTGCGCGGCGCCTGCGACGGTGTTGCCCGCAATCCTGAGGCCAAAGGCCCCATCACCACCACCATGATTCTTGGTATGGCCCTCTGCGAGTCCATCGCCATTTATGGTCTGGTTATTTCCTTCATTCTGCTGTATGCAAACCCCTTCAAGGCTGCATTCAAGGCTGTGTTGGGATAATTGCTCAGTTTCAGGAAAGCGATTTCCTGCGAGGGCTACGGTGCTGCCGTAGCCCTTTTTTTATGTCTGAGGAACGGGAGCGTATGTCTGATGCCATAATTCATCCGCGAAGGGAAAAAACAGATCCCTGCCTGCCGAAGACTGGTCTTCTGGTTCTGAATCCCGCTGACATGGGTACCGTGAATACTCTGTCCAGGGCAGAGGGATTGCATCGCCATTTTCTTTTTAACGCGCAGCTCTTTGCAGATGATCATGTTTTTCTGGCCGGCCCCGCAGTGGGAGCCCCTATGGCAGCGCTTGTCCTGGAAAAATTGATTGCCCTGGGTGCGCGCCGAATTCTCGTGTATGGCTGGTGTGGTTCAATACATCCGCAACTGCGCAGTAAAACGCTGTTCATGCCAAATTCTGGCGTCAGTGAAGAAGGCACCAGTTCCCATTATCGCGCGGACAACAAAACAGATCTGAGTCTGCAAAGCATACTTCAGTCAGCTCTTCTCCATGCAGGAATGGCGGTGATGGATGGTCCGGTATGGACCACGGACGCTCTCTACCGGGAAACACGTGAGAAGATTACGCATTACAGTAGTCAGGGTGTACTGGCCGTGGATATGGAGTATACTGGTCTGCAGGCGGTTGCTAATTTTCGAGGCATCTGCCTGGGAACGGTCATGCTTGTCTCAGACGAGCTTTTTTCTGACCAGTGGGCGCCGGTCTACGGTCAAAAGCAGTTCAGGGTGCTTTCGCGTGAAACCCTCAATCTGCTTTTTTCTTTTTTGCAGCGGGGAATCCTGCAATGAAACAATTGTATATGGTCAGCCTGGGCTGCCCCAAAAATCTGGTTGATTCCGAAGTGATGCTGGGCTCCCTGGAGCAGGCCGGCTACGGGGTAACGGATATACCTGAAAAAGCACAGGTTATTGTGGTGAATACCTGCGGCTTTATCAGCCCGGCTGTGGAAGAGGCAATTGACACCATTCTTGAAATGGCTGCCTACAAAGAGGAAAATCCCCAGCTGCGCCTGGTGGTGGCTGGCTGCCTGGTCCAGCGGTATGGGGCGTCACTGGTAGCGGAACTGCCTGAGGTGGACCTCTTTGTCGGCCTGGATGATTTTCCGCGGCTGGGTGCGCTGCTGGAGAACTGCTGCGAACCAGGACAGATCCTAGCTGCCCCGGGTGCTGCCACCTTTGTGATGTCCAGCGCCGACACCAGACGGTTGGCAACACCTGCGTTTCGATCGTATCTTAAGATCAATGAAGGCTGCGACAACCGCTGCAGTTACTGCATGATCCCCTCTATCCGTGGACGGTTGCGCAGCAGGAGTATTGCGGATCTTGTGCAGGAAGCACAGCAGCTGGAGGCGTATGGTGTGCGCGAGCTGTGTCTTATCGCCCAGGATCTGACCGCCTATGGCCGGGATCTGTGTGATGGTACCACACTTCCTCAGTTACTGGCATCACTGCTTGCCCAGACGAGCATTCCCTGGTTTCGCCTGCTCTATGCTTATCCCTCCAGTGTCAGTGATGACCTCCTGCAATGTATGGCGGAGCAGCCGAGAATTGTGCCTTACCTGGACATCCCTCTGCAGCACGTGAGCGATGCAGTGCTCAAGCGTATGCGCCGCCATTATGGGTACCAGGACATCGCCACCCTGATGGAACGCATCCGCCGCTTTCTGCCGGATTGCGCTCTGCGGACGACCTTTATGGTGGGATTCCCTGGTGAGACCCCTGCAGATATAGCCTTATTGATTAACAGCCTGAAAGAGTGGCGTTTTGACCATGTAGGTGTGTTTCAATACGAGGATGAGGAGGATTGCGCTGCATTTCAGCTTTCAGACAAGGTCGTTCCAGAG
>DAIODL010000002.1:8455-27032 GCA_036746815.1 Desulfobulbus sp. | reverse complement strand
TTCAACATATCATTCCACGGTCACGCTCTTGGCGAGATTCCGTGGCTGGTCCACATCACAGCCACGGCGGTTGGCGATCTCGTAAGCGAGCAGTTGGGCCGGAATGGTGTACAACAGCGGATTCAATTCCTCGTTGACCCGGGGCAGGAACAGGACATCATCGGTCAGGGTGGACAGGTGCCCGTCACCCGCCGTACCTATGAGAATCAGCCGCCCCTGCCGGGCCCTGACCTCCTCCACATTGGAAACGGTTTTCGCATACACGGAATCCTGTGGCACCAGGGCCACCACCGGCATGTTTTCATCGATGAGCGCAATGGGCCCGTGCTTCAGTTCGCCTGCGGCATAACCTTCGGCGTGGATATAAGAAATTTCCTTGAGTTTGAGCGCACCCTCGAGGGCCACCGGATAATTCAGTCCCCGGCCGACAAACAGAAAATCCCGGGCCATGTAATAACGCTCGATCAGTGTCTGCACATCACTCTGCAGACGCGGCAGTTCCTGGTCGATGATGTTGGCGGTTTCAATGAGGGCGGTACCAAGGACTTTGCGGGTATCCGCATCCACGGTGTTGCGGAATTGCCCAAGGTACAGGGCAAACAGAAAGAGCGCTGCCAGCTGGCAGGTGAAGGCCTTGGTGGAAGCCACACCTATTTCCGGACCAGCATGAGTATAGATGACGCCGTCCGCCTCCCGGGTCATGGTGGAGCCGACCACATTGCAGATGGCGATGATCTTTGAACCCAGTTCCCGGGCACGGCGGATGCCGGCCAGAGTGTCGGCGGTTTCGCCGGACTGGGAGATGGCCACGGTCAGTACCCGTTCACTTAAAAGCAACCGGCGGTAACGGAATTCCGAGGCGATATCCACATCCACCGGCAAACCTGCCCATTTTTCGATCCAGTATTTGGCAATCAGAGCCGCATGCCAGGAGGTGCCGCAGGCCACCAGCGCAATGCGGTCAATACCGGCAAGCACCTGCGGACTCAGGCTGAACTCGGGAATCTCGACCAGACCGGTATCAGGAATAATCCGGCCGCTGACGGTATTGAGAATGGCCTGGGGCTGCTCATAAATTTCCTTGAGCATGAAATGACGGTAGCCTGCCTTTTCGGCCATGGAGGCGTTCCAGTCAATCACAGTAACGGGCTTGCGCAGCTCGGCACCATCCTGCAGACTGAGAATCTGGTACGTTCCCTTGTGCAGGACCGCCATCTCCATGTCGTCAAGAAAGATGACGTTGCGGGTATAGGGCAGGAGTGCGGGAATATCCGAGGCGATATAACAGGAGTCCTCCGACACCCCCATGACCAGCGGGCTGCGGTTACGTGCCGCCACCAGCAGTTCCGGTTCTCTGGCCCAGAGCACGCCGATGGCATACGAGCCCTCAACCAGTTCCAGGGCCTGGCGCACGGCATCTACCAGATCACCCTGCAAACAATCCTCGATGAGATGGGCCAGCACCTCGGTATCAGTCTCTGAGGCAAACGTATGGCCTTTGCCAATCAGGGCTGTTTTCAGGGCGCTGTAATTTTCAATGATGCCATTATGCACGACAACGATTTCGCCGCTGCAATCGGTATGCGGATGGGCGTTGGCCTCGGTGGGTGCGCCATGGGTGGCCCAGCGGGTGTGTCCAAGGCCGGTGCCACTGGCCACGCCGATATGCTCATCCACCACCGCTTCCAGATTGGCAAGCTTGCCCTTGGCCCGGAACCGTTCCAGATGGCCATTGAAATTATACACAAGACCGGCGGAGTCATAGCCACGGTATTCCAGCCGCCGCAGCCCATCAATCAAAATGGGGACCACGCGTTTGGTTCCCACATATCCAACTATTCCACACATATGTTTTCCTCATCGGCAATTGACCGCGACTTCGCGGCACGTTGCCGCGAACTATCACCCAGCCGCGCTGAAAATGCAACCGATACGAAAAGCCCCCTTTTCTTTTCACCGAATACACAGGAATAAAAGCGTCCCTTTTTCTTTTTTCGTGTGCGGAGCCGCCGATTTCACGGTAAAAATGACCCCACGTGCGCATTGGACATGCACAGAAGGGGTTGTGTGTACCCGCCCCGTTTCCTTGTTTTCTTTTCCGTGGATGAATTATGGACGAACGACAACGACTCAAAGAACTGCTGCTGAAAAAATCCTACCGTGAAGGCACCTTTACGCTCACTTCCGGAAAAACTTCGGATTTTTATATCGATGGCAAGCAAACCACCCTGGATGCCGAAGGCGGCTACCTGTGCGGACGCCTGCTTTTTGATATCATCCGCAATCATGCGGAGCCCATCATGGGGGTGGGTGGCATGACGCTGGGTGCCGACCCGCTGGTCACGGCGGTTTCCCTGGTCAGTTTTCTCGAAAAAATGCCTATTCCCGCCTTTATCGTGCGCAAGGAAGCCAAGGGCCATGGCACCGGCAACTACATCGAAGGCAAAAGCAATCTCGTGCAGGGCGGCATGATGGCCCTGGTGGAGGATGTGGTCACCACCGGCGGCACGCTCTTGAAAGTGATTCAGCGCGTGGAGCAGGAAGGTTTTCGCGTGGGTCTGGTGGCAACCATTGTCGACCGCCAGGAAGGCGGTGCGGAGGCATTGGCGGCGGCGGGCTACCCGCTCAAGGCGGTATTCACCCGTGAGCAGCTTGTGGGCACCAGGGCGGCAACGCTATGAAATGTAAAGAATGCGGGGAAAAACTGGCGGTGGAGCGGCGCTGCCGGCAGGTACGGCTTCGCTGCACGAAGTGCGGCAAGGAATATCAGATTCACGAGGTAGCCGCCGACCTTGATCCGGAAATTGAGGAACAGCTCGCCCGCTATACCTGCATCATCTACGATTGATTCCCGGTGTCAGGCGGCAGCAACTCTGGTTCTGCCGCCTGCTCTGTCTCATCCTGCCAGTCCGGCGTTAAATCCTTGCCGGCCGTAGCGCGCAGCATCTCCTGCGCCCGCACAAGCAGCGGCTGCAGGGTTGCAGCATCCAGGGCGCTGATGCCCACTCCCTGTTCCCGGGCAAGGACCATGCGCACCTCGTCCGGTTCAACCCGATCGATCTTGTTGAACACCTTGAGACAGGGAATCTGATCCAGCTCCAAATCCCGAAGCACTTTGTTCACCACCTCCACCTGCTGCGGCCACAGATCATTGGATAGATCGATCACGTGCAGCAGGAGATCCGCCTCAACCAGTTCCTCCAGGGTGGAGGCAAAGGCCTTCAGCAGATCTGCGGGCAGGTTGCGGATAAAACCCACGGTGTCGGTGATGATCACCTCCATGTCCTCAGGGAAACGCAGTCGTCTTGAAGTGGGGTCCAGGGTGGCGAACAGCAGGTCTTCAGCCTGGATGTCGCTTTTGGTCAAAGTGTTGAGCAGGGTGGATTTGCCCGCGTTGGTATAACCCACCAGGGATATGACCGGCACGTCGCGTTTGCGGCGGCGGGTGCGGCGGTGATAGCGCTGGGTTCCTACCGCCTTCAGTTCCTTGCCCAGCCGGTTGATACGGTCGTTGATGCGCCGCTTGTCGATCTCCAGTTTGGTCTCGCCAGGCCCACGCGCGCCGATGCCGCCGGTGAGCCGGGACAGGGCATCGTCGCGGGTGGTGAGCTTGGGCAGCATGTACTTGAGCTGGGCCATCTCGATCTGCAGCTTGCCTTCGCGGGAACGGGCCCGGTGCGCGAAGATATCAAGGATGAGCTGGGTACGGTCGATGACGCGCAAATCAGTGTGATTGGTCACGGAACGGATCTGCGAGGGACTCAGTTCCTGATCAAAGAGCAGGAGGTTCGCGCCCAGACGCACGCTGGTGAGCATAATCTCCACCAGCTTGCCGCGGCCGAGAATGAAACGGGGATGGATGGTCTTGCGGCGCTGGATCACCTGAGCAAGCACTTCGACACCGGCGGACCGGGCCAGTTCCACCAGCTCGGCCATGGAATCCTCGGCCTCCTTGCGATCACCCGTGGTTACGGAGACGAGAATGGCCCGGTCCTTTCCCTGATCGACCTGGCGGATGGGCCGTTTGCGGACGAACTCCTCTTCAAGCGCCTCAATGAGCGCCAGGCAGGATTGCGACTGTGCGGCCGGATGCACCGGCGGCAGCAGCGCCCAGTCCCGGCCCTCCACCGGTTCCGGCGTGAGGTAGGCCGCGTGCAGAAGATCCGGCAGGCCGTCCTGCATGGTGAGCACAGCCATGAGATCAAGCCGAAGACAGGCCATATCCATAACGTCTTCTTCGGTGACTGGATTTGCCTGTGCGGACAACAGCGTATGCACACAGCGCAGCCCACGCAGACGACCGCCCGCAGCACCCACCTGACTCAGAGCCGGGATATATATGCGGTCGTAATCACCCACGATAACCGCCTCAATCACACCTGAACGGTGAATGAGCAGTCCCACCTGCCGGTTCAGTTCGGTGGAGATGGCGGCCAGGGCACGGGCGGTTTCCCGGCCGATAATCTCCTCAACCGTGCCTTTTTTCTGGGCCAGCCGTTCCAGTGCCTTGAGTTGTTTGGGCTTCAGCCCGCCGGTATTGCCGGTAACAGTTGCGATAGGACGAAACTCCTGAAAAAGGAAACCTCAGCAGGGCGCGTTGCCCGGGGTACGGGGAAAGGGAATGACGTCGCGGATATTGGTCATACCGGTAACAAACTGCACCAGCCGCTCAAAACCAAGGCCAAAACCCGCGTGCGGCACTGAGCCGAACCGCCGCAGATCCAGATACCACTGATAGGTCTCCAGATTCATGCCCGCCTCTTCCATGCGCGCGGCCAGAACATCATAACGCTCCTCGCGCTGGCTGCCGCCGATGAGCTCGCCAATGCCCGCCACCAGAATATCCATGGCGGCCACGGTGTTGCCGTCCTCATCCATGCGCATGTAAAACGGTTTGATGGCTTTTGGGTAATTCGTGACAATCACCGGTGCCTTGGCCACCTCTTCGCAGAGAAACCGTTCGTGCTCCGCCTGCAGATCAATGCCCCATTCCACCGGAAACTCAAACGCGCGTCCCGATTTCCGCAACGCCTCCACCGCCTGGGTGTAGGTGAAATGGGCAAAGGGTTGACTGCGCACCAGCTCGAGGCGGGCGAGCAGTCCTGGCGAAACAAAACGGTCAAACAGGGCCAGATCATCGGGCGCCTCATCAAGAGCCGCAGCCACCAGATATTTGATCAATGCCTCGGCCACACGCATGTCACCTGCGAGATCACAGAACGCCATCTCCGGCTCCAGCATCCAGAATTCGGCCAGATGCCTGCTGGTGTTGGAATTCTCGGCGCGGAAGGTGGGGCCAAAGGTATAGACCCGGCCATGGGACTCGGCAAAGATTTCCGCCTGCAACTGACCGCTCACGGTAAGCCCTGCCCGCTGGCCGAAAAAATCCGCGGTAAAGGGAGCATTCCCCTGAAGCTGTGCCGGGTTCAAGGCGGTGACCGTGAACATCTCCCCTGCCCCCTCGCAGTCCGAGGTGGTGATAAGCGGGGTGTGCACCAGCACAAAACCCTGCTCATGAAAAAAGCGGTGAATGGCAAAACTGAGCAGATCGCGCATACGGATGACAGCGCCCAGCGCGTTGGTGCGCGGCCGCAGGTGCGTGATGGAGCGCAGAAACTCGAAGGACTGGCGTTTTTTCTGCAACGGATAGACAGAGGGATCAGCCCAGCCAAGCACAGAGATGTCGTCCGCCTTGAGCTCAACACTTTGCCCCTTGGCCGGCGAGGCCACCAGTTTTCCGGTGGCGCGCAGCGAACAGCCGGTGGTGAGTTTTTTAATGTCACCCGCGTAATTGGGCAGGGAGTCCTCGGCAATAATCTGCAGCCCCTGCAGACAGGAGCCGTCGCTTACTTCGAGAAAAGAGAGACTTCCCGAATCCCGGCGTGTGCGCAGCCAGCCCTGCACACTGATGTGCTCGTCCAGCGGCGGCGTTTTCAGAATGTCCACAATGCGCGGACCAAGTAATTGGCGCATGATCTACCTCTTACCTCACATGCAACTCGCCCTGTTCATCTTCCACCAGTCCCGCCACTACAATGCCGGCC
Organism: Desulfobulbus sp.; assembly: GCA_036746815.1. GTDB lineage: Bacteria > Desulfobacterota > Desulfobulbia > Desulfobulbales > Desulfobulbaceae > Desulfobulbus. The sequence continues at coordinate 20,988 of DAIODL010000002.1, read as the reverse complement.
CGGTTGGCCGCATCGATCATGGCTCCTGGATCGAACAGCAGGGACTGACCGGCTTCCACAGCCAGCACCGCACCCTTGACTTCGGCCAGGGCTTCGATGGTGCCGGTGCCCGTGGCCGGAAGATCAAAACGAAAGTCCTGGCCAGGCTTGCGCAGCTTGACCACCACCACGCCGCCATGTCCCAGTTCCCCGCCGCGGCGGATGGTGGCATCGGTGCCTTCAATGGCTTCCACCGCCAGCACACTGCGGTCGCGGACCACCACGCACTGGCCGATATCGAGCTTGCCGATGGACCGCGCCATTTTCCAGCCAAAGCGGATATCTTCCCACTGCTGGTTGCTTGGTTTTTTGCGGGTGAGAATACCTTTGGGAAACAGCAGATGGCCCAGATAACAGGTGGAAGGGAGCACGGTGATGCCCTCCTCTTCCAGCTTACCGGCCACTGCACGCAGAATGGCGTCATCCTGGCGGATATTGATTTTGTTCCACAGGCTCAGCCCCTTGAAATCAGGGAGAATGTCGCGAAAAATACGGGTTTTGGTGATGGTGCCGGCAAATACGGTTTCCCGCACACCATGTTTCTGAAAAAAATCGATGATTTTGCCGAGCTGGCCAAGTTTCACCCAGCAAACCGCATCGGCATGCTCAGGCAGATGCGGGTCAGTCTCGTTGGTGTGGCAGATGGCCATGACCTGGCGCCCCTTGGCACGTGCGGCCTCGGCAAAAAGCAGGGGGAACTGTCCGCCCCCTGCAATCAAGCCAACCGGAGTATTGTGTGCGTCTTCAATCATCCAGGGTACGCTTGACCACGCCCCTCTTGCTGGTCTGGAAAAACTGCACCATATTCTGCACCTCAGGGCAGCCGCTCATCTCCTCCTGCAGTTTGACCAGGGCATCCTTGAGCAGGATCTCGGGTGAACGGAACAGGATACGGAAGGCCTCTTCCAGCGTCTTGATGGTTTCCTTGTCCATACCGGCGCGGCGCAGCCCGATCTTGTTGATGCTGGCAATGCGCATCTGGTTGCGGGTGCCTTCCATAATCACGTAGGGCGGGATATCCAGGCCGATGCCGGACATGCCACCGATATAGGCGTACTCACCAATGCGGCAGAACTGATGCACCGCCACCAGTCCCCCCAGATTGGCATGATTGCCGATTTCCACGTGGCCGGCCAGAGTGGCGACATTGGCCATGATGACATAATCGGCGATCTGGCAGTCATGGGCAATGTGGCAATAGGCCATGACCATGTTGTGATTGCCCAGCACGGTTTTGCCTGTGGCCTTGACCGTGGCCCGGTGGATGGACACATATTCGCGGATCTGGTTGTCATCACCGATGATCAGCTCCGTGGGTTCCCCCTGGTAGTGAATATCCTGGGGCGGCCCGCCAATGGTGGCAAAGGAGCCGATGGTGTTGCGGGCACCCAAAGTGGTATGCCCTAGAATCACGGCATGGGCGCAAATGTGAGTTTCCGGGCCAATTTTCACAGGTCCGTCTATTACGGCGTAAGGCTCGACAATAACAGAACTGTCCAGTTCAGCTTTGGGATCGATAACCGCGGTGGGGTGTATCAAAGTCATACGTTTATCCTTTTTTGCAACAGCCGGGGCCGGGATGACCTCAGCCCTCGATAGATCGCGCTCTTTCAGGCAAAACTGGCCATAAATTCGGCTTCGGTCACCAACTGCTCGTCAACAAAGGCCTTACCCGCCATTTTGATGATCTTGCCTTTCTGTTTGAGCATTTCCATGTGCATGACCAGCTGGTCGCCCGGCCGCACTACCCGGCGGAAACGTGCCTTGTCAATGCCGGCAAAATAGACCAGACGGCCGATCATTTTCGGATCCGACAGACAGGCAAGAATACCGCCCACCTGGGCCATGGCCTCCAGCATCAACACACCGGGCATAACCGGATCGCCTGGAAAATGGCCCTGAAAAAAAGGCTCATTGATGGTCACATTCTTGATTCCAATAATTGTCTTTCCCGGCTCCATGGCAATAATCCTGTCCACCAGCAGAAAGGGATAGCGGTGAGACAGAATTTTCATAATCCCTTTGTGATCAATGGGAAGTTCGAAATCCATTTTCTGTGTTTCGTCGGTCATATATTCTCCTTCGATGAAGGGGCAGAATCTACAATTGCCTGTAACTGTTCAACTTCTTTGCGCAATCGGCGAAGATCTTTCATCATGTCCGGCAGTCGCTGAAAGACGGCCGTAGCACGCCCCCACTGTTTCGCCTCAAAGGCTGGAGCGCCACCAAGCACAGCCCCGTCGGGCTGGTTATTATGCACACCGCCTCTGGCCGCCACCATCACCTGGTTGCCGATGTGCAGATGACCAGCTACAGCTGCCTGGCCGCCCAAAACCACATTACGGCCCAAAGTAGAGCTGCCGGCAATCCCCACCTGCGCCACAAGTACGGAATTGGGACCAATCACCGCATTGTGACCGACCATAACCAGATTGTCGATATGCACACCGGACTGGATCCAGGTCACGCCAAAGGCGGCCCGATCCACACAGCTGTTGGCACCGATCTCCACGCCATCATCAATACGCACCGTACCCACCTGGGGCTTCTTGTGGTGCTGCCCCATGGCGTCAGTAGCAAAACCAAACCCGTCACTGCCGATGACTGCGCCATGGTACAAAATCACGTTGTTGCCAATGGTGCAGTCGTGAGCGATGGTGACATTGGCGTGAATAACTGTGTCATCGCCAATAGAGACGCCGTCCTCAATCACGGCGCCAGGATGAATGCACACCCGGTGGCCGATCGTCACCTTATTCCCGATATAAACCAGGGCGCCAATGCTGATATCCTCAGGAAGTGTGCAACCCGTACCGACTACAGCCGTGGGATGAATGCCTGTGGCCTGGAAAGGCCGCGCCAGCAGATATCGGTGAATATCCGCCGCCGCAACGGAAGGCTGTGCCACTACAATGGTGGGAATGTTGAGCGGCGCGCTGCCCGGAGGAACGATGCAGGCCGAGGCTTGACAGGATTCCGGTAAGGGCAGCTGGCGGGCGTCCAGCACAAAGGTCAACTCACCATTCCCGGCATATTCAATGCCATTCATTCCATGGACCAGACACTGGCCGTCACCTTCTACCTGTCCGCCAACCAGTTCCGCCAGTTGTTGCAATGTATATTGAACCGACACCGTACTTCCTTAAAAAATGAAAGAACACATGCTTACATCACATCGCAGCAAACACGTCGTGAAGCAAGAAACCCGGGAATCAAAGGACCGAGAATACAGCAGAATGGCTTAGTCGTAAAGCAAAACAGCGTCAATCCGCTGCCGATACTCCCGCAGATCCTCCTGCCAGCCCTGCTCGATTTCCTGGATCGCCACCCCGTTTTCAAGGGCTTCACGAACAGCCATATCTCCAATAATCAGATCCATGGGCAAACGGGTGTACTCATATTCATAAGGAGGGTTTTTATAGGCAAACTGCTGCGGATATAAAATACAAAGCGCCTGTAACAGGGCAAGCGAAGTGCGATAGGGACGAAATTGCTCCGCATCGGTCACATGAATCTGGAAGCCATGACACAGTTGCCCAGTCCATTTGCCGGAGGTGGGCTCAAAAGACAAGGGACGCAGGAGACATCCTGGCAATTCGGTTTTGCGGAGAAAATCCTTCACCGCCTGGTGCTCAAGAAAGGGCGCGCCAAAGAGTTCAAAAGGCAGGGTTGTACCCCGCCCCTCGGAAATATTGGTTCCCTCCCAGATGACCTGACCGGGATACACCAGAGCCGTGGCCAAGGTCGGCATATTGGGAGAGGGAAAGACCCAGGGATAGCCGGTAGCGGAAAAATACATGGAACGGCGCCATCCACGTACCGGAACGATTTCAAGCTCCGCATTAATGTGCATTTCTTTATTGCACAGGAGCGCCAGTTCACCGACTGTCAAACCATGACGCATGGGAATGGAGTGCATGCCCACAAAGGAAGCGCAATTCTCTTTGAGTATATTCCCCTCAAAAAGATGGCCGCCGATGGGATTGGGCCGGTCAAGGATCATCACCGGCAGGCCGATCTCAGCCGCCACCTGCAGACAATTGAGCACAGTCCACACAAAGGTATAAACGCGGGTGCCGACATCGATCAGGTCAATGAGCAGGATATCGACCCCCTGAAACATGGAGGGATAGGGACGACGGGTCTCTCCATACAATGAATAGACAGGCAACCCGCTGACCGTATCGACAGTATGATCGGTCTCTATCATATTATCCTGCCGGTCGCTGAAAAAACCATGCTGGGGCGAAAAGAGACAGACCAACTGACCTGGGTACGCCTGCAGAAGCAGATCCCGCCCATGTATAAAGGTGTTATTGGTCGAAGCCTGGTTGGATAAAAGGGCCAGACGTTTATTTTTCAGTTGAGGATACGGTTGGCTGGTAACCGTATCAAGGCCGGTATGGATGATCACAAAAACTCCTGTTCTTTCCTTAATCGACAAAGCGCGGTGGCGTTGCATACCATCACTATTTTTGTGTTAAAAGTGTTCTATTCTAGTGAAATCACTTCGTCAAGCAAAGCCGAAAACAACAGGTTAAAAAATTTACTTTTTAAATTTATTAAATAATATCAATGTATTAACCAAAAATAACAATAATCTTGTTCAAAATTTTGTATTTTTTTCGCAAAGAATATTGCGTAACTGACACTCATTTGCTATAGTCTGATCAAACAAGATGAGAAGCACTCCACGAATGAGTCGTTCCATCAAGTTCAAAAAATTTGTCCAGAGACAATAGTGCCTGTGGGCAATGAGTGTCATAAAAAAAGAGTTGAAGGAGAAGAGATATGAAAAAGATACTGAGCGTTTTGGCTGTGTCTGCTTTCGTGATGACTGCTGGTGTTGCTTTTGCTGGTGGTCCTGGTAAAAAAATGAACGACGCTGCTTGCCCGGAAGCTTGCCAGCAGCAGATTGATGACCTGCAGTCTTCTCAGGCTCGTCAGGACGAAGAGTTGAAGAATCATGAGGGTCGTATCACCAACCTGGAGAAATCCGCTTACAATCCTTGGTATGTTCGTGTTGGTGTTCGTGCTGCCTGGATGAAACAGAAGGTTGCCAAAGTTGAAGATTGGAGCACCGATGCCGGTTTTGGTGGCGCTCTCGCCTTTGGTCGTCAGTTCGGTGACTTCCGTGCTGAGGTTGAGTTGGCCAAACAGAGCTCTGACCTGAAAGACAAATACTATAACCCGGTAACATTAAATGGTACTGTAGACGTAACCACCGTTATGGCTAATGGTTACTATGAAGTACCGATTGTCGATGGCTTTGCTTTCTATGCCATGGCCGGTGTTGGTTTTGCCAAATATGACCTGACCGTGAAAGCTAACGCTCCTGGTTATGCTGAATCTGATCTTTGGGATGGCAGCGACAACGTCTTCGCTTACAAAGCTGGCGCTGGTTTCACCTACAACTTCACCGATGATATGGCTGCTGACCTGGGTTACGAGTACCTGGGTGTTGCTGATACCGATCTGGCTGACAGCATCAATGGTCACAACGTCGTGCTTTCTTTCCGTTACAAATTCTAATTTCGTAAAGATTTTAGAAGAAGTTTATCCCCGACCGGGTTTCCCGGTTGGGGATTTTTTTATGCTTTTTTGCCGCTACGTAAAAACGTCTGACCAAGCATGGCCGCGCCAAGGATGAGTACCATGCCCACAAGCACCTGACCGGTGACAGTTTCATGGCGAATAAGGGCAACCAACAGAACGGCCAAGGGTGGAGTGAGATAACTCAAATAGCCGATCACCGCCAAATTACCGCCCACTACAGCTCTGTTCCACAAGAAAAAAGAGAGCCCCAGAGGCACACACCCCAGATAGATAGCGGAAAGCAATGCCTGCGGTCGTGGCAATACATGCGGGCCGCTTGCGGCAAACAGTACTCCAGCCAAGAATGCAGCGACAACCATGAACGTTGTCATCGGCTCTCTCTTCGGCTTGACCAGGGCTAATCCCACTGAAAAACTGCTCCAGATCAACCCGCATCCCAAAGCGAGCAGATATCCGGGCAGATAGGTGGTGGTAAAGGCCAGCTGCTTGCCGGAGCTCATGACTAACGCTGCTCCTAACAGTCCAAGCAGTGCTGTTGCGACAATACTCAACCGCAACTTCTTGAACATCATTATTGACGAAAAAACAACAATCCAGAATGACCAGGTGGTGGCAAGAATGGCAGCCTCGGCAATGGGTGCATGGGCCAGTGCCAGATAATAGACATAGTGGTAACAAAATATGCCCCAGATGCCCAGAAGGAGCGTTTTGCCATCAGGCCAATACAGCCGGAATGACTTTTGACGGATACAGTCCATCAAGTAGAGAAAAATCGCGCCACTCAAAAAACTGTAAAACAGCAGTTCCTCTGTCGATAATCCATCGAGTCCCGACCCCGTTGCCGCAGGCAATGAAGCCCAGCAAAAAATGGCGCCCAAGGCATACCAATAGTGACGCATATTCTTCCCTACCCGCTTTTATTATCTACTTGCAGTTACGATTCACCAGCAATTCGAAACGACGATCGTTATTGACTCTCCCAGAATGCTGACCACTCTGCCATTTCAGGAAGCCAGCACACTTCGGTTCCATGGGGATGTACCCAGGCTAACCGCCAACTATGATAAACTCCCTCGATCCAAAGCGATGCTGTCCATGCACACCATCCGAGATACGGGGGTTGTCTACCATCCTGCCCAGAAGGGCTTACTTCCCATTGCAGCCAGAGCACGGGATGCATTTGACGTACAGCCCACTGAGCCACGGCCCTCTCAAGCTCGATTCCCTTGTCAGCAAGATAAGGACGAAGATAGGTGTTATAGAGGATAACAGGCATTTCCCGGCACAAGGACGTCACCCGCTGCTCAAGAAACGCAGGCAAATCCTGGGGAATATCAACTGAAAAAAGGTGGACTGGAACCGGACTCTGCTGCATATACCGCAATGCCGCCATTCCCTGCTCAAGTCTGGCAAGCCTCTGGCACTGGTCTCCCCAGACAAAAGAGGAAAGTGTGATTTCATCATCCCTGTTGACCAGTGGGAAGGGGTGCAGATCAGCCCCCAGCCGCGCCCCTATCTGTGGCAGCGTAAGGTGAAGAGGAGGGGCAAAAGGCCCTCTTACGTGTAACGAAAAAGGAGGTTGCTTTCCATATCCGACCGTTAACTCTGGCGAGGTCGCATCTTCCCGCAGAAAACAATATCTGTATTGATCTGCCAACAGGTTGAGCCCCGCACTGCATCCCAAATCAATAACAGCCACAGCTGGCCATGGCACATACAGCGCTGGCAACAACCAGCAGACACCACGGGCGGTCTCATTTGTCTGTACGGTGCGGGACTGTATAAAATGTGCCAGAAGAGAACGCTGGCTGAGAACAATCTCCTGCAACAGCGGTGCAAGCTCTCTGGCTGCTGGAGGCCTGGTCCCTCCTACGGTGGGGTAATATACTGCCAATGCGGCAAAGGCAGGATTGTGTCGTAAAATTTCCCGGTGCAGAGCAGCAAGAAACAGCATGGGAACCGCAAATGCGGAAACTCCTTCACTTACTTCCAGCAAACAGCTGGCCATGGAAGGTGCCATTTCTCGCGGCCCCAGCTGATACGATTCCAAAGCCTGAGCGCAGAGACCACAAAGGCAGGCCGCAAGTGGCGAACTTGTCAGCGAAAACTCCTGCTGACGCCGAAATCGGTACGCCAGACTCTCCGTTCTCTTCTGCCTAGTCTGCTGTGTCATGAACGTACCATTATAGATGCTCTGCCTGTAGGGTTATCTCTCAAATGCTGCCGCATGTTCCTGGGCAGATCCATCAGACGGACAAGCTACCGGCAACTGTAGGACCATTGTGGTCCAGCCAGGTTCTCCATCAACAACAGCGATAGTTCCGCCATGCAGAGCAACAATACGCTGTACAATAGTCAGCCCCAGCCCCGAACCACCATGGACAGCGGCGCGTGACCATTCACTACGATAAAACTGCTCAAAAATCCGCCCTCGTTCCTGGAGTCCGATACCGGGCCCAGTATTGGCAATCGTCAGCGTTACACCTTGTGTATCCCGTTCCAGACAGCAGCGGATCATACCACCGGGACAATTATAGCGTATCGCGTTATCAAGCAGGTTGATCAGCAATCTACGGATCTTTTCCTGATCGGCAGACAGCACACATTCCGGGACGATCTGGCACTCGAGAGTGAGCTGTTTCTCCTGGAAAAGCATCTGAAATTCAAGCAGAACATCCTGAAGCAATTCGTCCAGCGAAAAAACCGCTCGTACTAACTGATCGCTGCGCTCAAGCCGGGACAGATCAAGCAGACTTTTCACCAGTTGGTTCATCCGTGCCAGTGCGCGGTCCTGAGCCAACAGTTTTTCCTGCAAAACATCAGGTACCAGATCCTCCTGCATCAATTCTTCTGTAGAGAGGCGCAGCAAGGTAAGCGGCGTTTTTAATTCATGGGAAGCGTTGGCAATAAACTCATGTTGTCGTTCAAAAGAAGACTGCAAGCGGCTGAACATGGCATTGAGTGAGGTGGTCAGCTCATCAAATTCATCATAATTGCCCGTTAAGGGTATGCGCTTTTTTAAGGTATCTTCAGTTATTTCCTTTGTTAATTGGTTGATTCTCTGAACGGGCTGTAAAATACGCCCTGCCGCAGAATAACTGACAAAAATAAGAAAAAGCGTAGCAACCAGGAGAGTTGAGCCAATCATTAAAGCTGATGTAGCCGATGCTCCAAACAAACTCGCAACAGGCCTTGCCACATGAATCACATACACACCACCATTTATCCGTACCGTAAACAGCCGGTTCCAGAAGGTGGCGGGTTTGTTTCCCTCGTTCGTATAAAATCGGTGTAAAGGGACATCCGTACGAATCAGGTATCCATGGGTCGCAGAACGTCTGGGCAGGTCGATTTCGCGTGCCATCCTGGAACCATAGAAGACTTTTCCCTGTTCATCATAGATACGCAGCCAGTATAAATGGGAAAAATAGTCCATGAGAACACGATCCATCCCCGTACCGCCCTGTAACTCCCGAGTTAACTCATCGGAAACGCTGCGTGCGCGAATCTGCAGTTCCTGATCGAAAAATTTACTCGGACTGTCCAATCCCCATAAAAAAATGATCAAGGGTAAAACAAGAGCAGCAAAAAAGCCAGCTAGCCCCACCCACAGAGTAATGCGCTGCCTGGCCATCATGACTGGTCGTCTCGCGCCATGTATCCAATACCACGGACAGTGACAATGAATTGGCCACCTTGATCGCCAATTTTTTTACGTAAATTTTTGATATGCACGTCAATATTATTTGACATGGTGAACGGATCAAAGGCATCGCCCCAGATATGTTCCGCCAGACTGAAACGGGACACGGCACGGTTGCGATTATAAAGAAGAAATTCCAACAGCGAAAATTCTTTTGGCGTTAAATTGACAGGTTCACCAGCACAGGTGACGTGACGTGAATTGCTGTTAAGGCAGACATCGCCGAGATAAAGACGGGCATCCATCTGTTCATGACTGCGGCGCAATAATGCCCGGATACGAGCCAGGAACTCTGCCATGGAAAAAGGCTTGTGCAGATAGTCGTCCGCCCCCAAATCCAACCCCTGCACGCGGCTTGATACATCCCCCCTGGCAGTGAGCATCAGCACCGGAACGGTTATTTTTTCTGCCCGGATCTCATGCAAGACAGACAGACCGTCTTTCCGCGGGAGCATGATATCGAGCACTATCAGGTCATATGGATCGCTGAATATCTTTTCCAGTGCCATCACACCATCATCTGCAGTGTCCACAGTATATTGCTGTTTTTTCAATGACTGTGCGATTTGCGCGCAGAGCTCCGCTTCGTCATCAACAATCAATATGCGCATGTGCCGATTCCCTTAACCTGTCCTGCCCTATGCCTCATGGATTATCATGGGTACTATACACATTTCAGAAGAGAAAAGGCATGTACTTCATGCAGTCCAAACCATTCCGTCTGGCCCTCGAAAAAAAGTTTCTGGTCTGCTTAACCTGGGGGGCGCCTGAGATCATCAACACCAGCCGGGGAAACCAATGCGTTGCCGAGGCGTTCATCATGGCGGTTCATGACCGTAGCTGCAAACTCAGCATGGGTGGTCGGATCCTGGCGGGACAATGTTTTTGTGCAACGGCTGTAGCGGTCGGGCAAGCACGAAGAGGCGGATATCCAAGCCAATGACTCAGCCATAGCGGCCCGCAGATCGATCACGTGCAATCTGGACTGGTACAACTGCTTCCGTCACTACTACCAAAATAAAAAAACACTTGGCGCGGCCACACCGCGATGCTGCAGACAGCGTAATTATGGGCAGAGATTGCACTAAAAATAGGAAAATCCTGTTCAGACAAGTGAGGCCTCGTCTATTCGCGTCAATCAAAACAGCCCCTGAACTAATGGAAAATAAAGTCGCGTGTGGGTTCAGCACAATCTGCGCCACCACCCGAAAAAGGTTGATACACTTCAATAACACCAGCGGCAGGCTGCTCGATAATATTCCAGAAATTTTGTGAATACCAATATCCCACCAACTGACCATCCGGAGCCAGGATACGCCCAGCACGATATTCGCACACATTATGTTCCTGTTTGTACCATTGCAACCATCCGTTCAGACGTTCCGGTGTCATCATGATTTTATTCCAGACTCGTGTGCGCAAATGCCAGCCACCTGCAATGGCGATAAAAGTATCCGGCGCTATCACAGAGCCCACGTAATAATACGTGAAACCGGGAAAAATTTTGCCTGATTCTATCTCGTGCAAAACGGAGCCATCTTCAACCCACTGCCCTCGATAGCCCGAATCTCCTGTTGCACAGGCCGATAGCAGGAACAAGAAACCTGCGCTGATAAATAAGCGCAGCCATCGAATATATCGATCATTTATGCTCTTCATTTTGTCCATAGCATTATGCCATAAAAACAAATTAAGCACCCATCAGATTAAGCGTGTTCATTACACCACTGCCACAGTAACTGATGGATATAGCCACCAATCATAAAACATTGGCAAAAGAATCATGAAGGATACTGTCTACAACAGATCTAGCACCACCTGAAAAGGATTTTTTAATATGACTATTTTGTACCATGACAGAGACCTTATGCTATGACTCATGATAACAATGTGGCTGTGTATGTACTACTCGTCTACTAAGAAGCCACTTAAAAACACATAAAAAATATAGAAAAACAATAAATTAAACAACAAAATACATGGCTACCTGACATAGATCATGCCATGCGCATTGTTTCCCGGTAATGAACAAATAAAAAGGAGTATAAAGAATGCCATTCGTTTCCATCGGGAAACAAATGGAGTCTTACAGAACAGGATGGAAAAGGCGGGATTCGATAACCGACCAGAAACGCTTTGTTTCCGAAAAAATGTATTATGAATCGCGATGATTCTGGGGTGGAAGAACCTGGAGCTTCACCGAAGTTACTCCATGTCTATGTATCCCCAATTGACTCGCAGCTGATGAAGAAAGATCAATGACTCTTCCCCGATGAAACGGTCCACGATCATTGATAGACACTTCAACGGACCTGTTATTCCGTAAATTGGTCACCAAAACCCGGCTCCCCAAAGGGAGATAGCGATGAGCAGCTGTCATTTTTTCCTGGCTGAAATGCTGCCCGCTGGCAGTTCTACGACCTACAAGTGAATCGGCATACACAGAAGCAAGGCCATGCAGACGATGATTTTTTTCACCCTTCGTTACACCATTAAGCGCGGACAACTGCGTATGAGCAACGCGTCCCTTGTGGTGCTGAGCATGCCCTTTTTTATGCACCACAGTACTATGCACACTGTGGAGAGCATGTGTTTTGGCATTTGCCAAAGAGACCACGCCACCCGAAGTTACTAGCGCTGTCAAACACATAAAAATTGTTGGAATCAATCTATTTTTTTGCATACACATGTTCTCTTAAAGAACAGCAACTTGAGTCATCTAATGCGGTAAATATGATTATTATAACATAGATTCAATCAAATGCAAAAAAAACCTCCCGTGCATTCACACAGAAGGTTTTATAGACAGCCATCATCTCGCACCTGTTTGTGTCCAGGCAGCTCTCGATAACGATTCTCTTCTCTTATGATTTCCCGAATGATGTACGAGAGACAACCTCTAATTTAACCTCGGTAACGCCGCTCTTCAACATCCCCAGTTTGCGGGCAGCTGCTTTGGAAAGATCAATGATCCGACGACCATACCAGGGTCCACGGTCATTGATATGCACATCTACAGACCGTCGATTACGCAGATTGGTAACCCGTACCCTGGTGCCAAGCGGGAGATAACGGTGAGCAGCTGTAAAATTTTCTTGGCGAAAAATTTGCCCACTGGCCGTTCTGCGACCATCAAAGGCATCAGCATAAAAGGAGGCATTCCCCCTCATACCTGGTTGAGCCGAAAAGACATGAGCTCTAGAATGGGTAACAAGCGGTGAAGATGTAACTGGTG
>DAIODL010000002.1:0-8355 GCA_036746815.1 Desulfobulbus sp. | reverse complement strand
GGTGAAGATGTAACTGGTGCAGAATGTGCTGTTTTAATCCGAGAAGCAGCATAAAGGAGTTGACCATTGGAAAACTCAAGCAACACCAAACCGATCATCACCATGAAAACGAGCTTGCAGGTTCGCATACAACTCTCCTCTGCCAAGTTGAAGTTTCAAGGTTTATCTCGTCAGGGATGCAAAAATACCACAATATCGTGGCATTGCAACTCAAATACATTTCAACACCTTGTCAACCGCCGTAAACCCATTGAAAACACAGTATATTTTTTTTGTTTTTTTATTCGATATTCGCCCTGCCATAATCATTTTTTCAACATGATTACGGTGCCTCCCAAAGGGATCCACACAATCAATAAAAATACAATAACACTAAAATAGTACAGTACTTTGTTCAATTAATTTCTAAAAAAGAAAAATCTCCAGGTTCACCAAAACAAACAATAATAAATCGTGATGACACAGAGCAAATCATTATGATAAAAAGACAAGACATTCCGCTTAGTTCTTCGGAATTGCAGATAAAAAAAAAGCCATTCCACCTGGGCTGTTATAAAAACCCCAGGCAGAATGGCTCTGTCAGACAATCAGTGACCGTTTAAGAACACTTGGAATAGCCGCAGTCCCGGCACACCTCACATCCTTCTTCAAACACCAGACGGCCTTTACACTCAGGACAGACAGAGGCAAACCCATGCTGCGTCCCCGCCATGAAGGATTTCAACAACTTACCCAACTGGGCAGGCAGATCCAGCATATGCCCGGAAGAGCGGTCAAGCTGCTTGATAATTTCGTCCATGGGAATCTGATACCTGAGCGCCAAAGACACCAGCCGGCACGTGGTGGTCCACATGGTTGATTTATCTTTTAAATCAACACGGTTATCAAAGGGAAACTTGGCAAAAACTTCCATCGGTTTTTCATCTTCATCAAAGCACACAATCAGATAGATAGTTTCCTGATTGATATCTTTAAGGCGGTAGCGTTTGGCGCTCAATACGTCCGGCAATGTGGCCTTCTGTACCAGTCCGCCGGTAGAGGTCACGGCTGTCTGATCCGGACTTGAAGCCACCGTATTGAGTACCTGATGATCGCGGGAACCATCCCGGTACACGGTCAACCCTTTGCATCCAAGCTCAAAACCAAGCAGATACGATGTGCGTACATCATCCTGGGTTGCCGTGGACGGGAGATTGATGGTTTTACTGATCGAGGAATCCACCCCGTTTTTCTGGAGAATACCCTGCATACGGATATGCTGTTCCGGCGAAATATCCTGCGCTGTCCGAAACACTTCCTGCCAATGGACCGGAATCTCATCATGACCGATAACGGTGCCGCTGGTTGCCACTTTTTCCATCAACACGTTGGAATAAAACCCTTCCGCACGGGCCACCTGTTCAAAGAGATTGTTCACCATGAGCAGCCGGTCATTATCCATGACATTTTTGATCATGACGATAGAAAAATAAGGCTCGCAGCCTGATGCACAGTCGGCGATCATGGACACCGTGCCCGTCGGCTGAATAGAGGTAAGAGCCGCGTTGCGACGGGCCGGATATTTGTTCACCGACGGGTCATAGGCTGGAAAAGGACCTTTCATGGCAGCAAGTTCAATGGACGCGACCTCTGCTTCCTGACGAATAAATGCCATCACCTTGGCCGAAACCTCTCGGCCCTCTTCACTGGCGTACGGCAGTTCCAGCTGAATAAGCATGTCGTGCATGCCCATGATACCCAGGCCCACTTTACGCGTTTTCTGGGTCATTTCCGCGATCTCTGGAATTGGGAAACGGTTGCAGTCAATTACATTGTCCAGAAACCGCACTGCCAGCCGGGCCGTGCCCGCAAGACGTTCCCAGTCAATCTCGCCGCCATTCACGTAATGCCCTAAATTGATGGACCCCAGGTTGCACGATTCATAGGGCAGCAGCCATTGCTCGCCACAGGGATTAGTGGCTTCAAACTGACCGAGTTGCGGGGTGGCATTGTCACGGTTTGCAGCATCTATAAAAAGAACTCCGGGTTCGCCATTGTGCCAGGCAAGATCCACAATCTTATCAAACACTTCTTTAGCATTGATGCTTTCGACCACCTGCTTCGTGGATGGATCAATCAGGTCATAGAAGGTATTGTCTCTGACTGCATCCATAAAAGGGTCGGTAATGGCCACACTGAAATTGAAATTGGTGTAACGCGTCTGATCCTGCTTGGCAGTGATGAATTCACGGATATCGGGATGATCGACCCGCAACACCCCCATATTGGCACCACGGCGTTTACCGCCCTGTTTGATGGTTTCGGTGGCGGCATCAAAAACCGTGGCGAAACTCAAGGGCCCTGAGGCCACCCCCTGGGTGGACCGCACCGCGGAATTTTTGGGGCGCAGGCGGGAAAAGGAGTATCCAGTGCCACCACCGGTCTTATGCACCAGGGCACCATTTCGTATGGAGGTGAAGATACCATCCATGGAATCATCAACAGGCAGCACAAAGCAGGCAGATAATTGACCGAGATCTGTACCGGCATTCATAAGGCAAGGTGAATTGGGCAGAAAATCAAGCGAGTACATCATATCGAAAAAACGATCAGACAACCCCTTATAATCGGCTTGCCCCTTATCAACAGAAGCAACGGCATCACTGACCCGGCGACAGAGTTTTTCCCAGTTTTCAATGGGTTTTCCCTCAGCATCCTTTAGATAATAACGTCTTTCAAGAACAGTTTCCGCGGTTTCGGTGAGATGCTGCTGGGGTACACTTTTGGCCATTGTTTCCTCTATCTGTGTCGTGATCTCGTCAGGGGGTGTCAAACAATAACAAGGCTTGCTTACCGGCGCCACACGTGACAGGTGTCCAAATCCGTTGTGTCCCGTTTTTACGGCGTTTTAAAGCAGGCTTTCCACCAGCTCTCATTTCATGATGGGACGATGCAAAATATCACAACATATAGAGAGCGGCAAGCATAAAGAGAACGATATATAGTGCTTTTGCCATATCCCCATTTTTTCAGGAAAATGTATAATAAAGGGGCTACTGAACCCTCATTTCAGGATCGATCTCCGACAGAAATGATGGTGTGCGGAACGCTCCATCCCCCCAATAGATAGGGGTTGTCGCTTGCGCAAAACATGCGCCATCATTATAGTGTGGGCGTTTGTGAGAAGAAGCGGATAGAGTGACGCTCTTTTCAAAAGATACCTATACAATCACCTGCCATTTTAATACCTGTCAAACCGCGTTCAACCTCTTGACGCCACAATGTTAAACGAGAATTTTCCATGCTAAAACAAACGGTTCTCTGCCTCTGTATGTCGCTGCTGTTTTCTTCTATTACCTTTGCAGCAGCCCCGCCAGCTCCCCCAACCCATACTGCTGGTGATATGGAATGGTCGACACCGGGGACCTGGAACATTCCCGGTAAACCACTGGATGTGGCTGTGGATAGCCGCGGTGCTTTCATACTGGCTGACGACGCCAAAATTTATCTGTTCAACGGCAATGGACAGCAGCTGGGTTCCGTGCCTGTGGACGTCGGGACCTCTGCAATGAAAATCATTGCCCAGCGCACCCCGGACGGGAAAATATTCGTTCTTTTCCTCCTCCTGAACCAGAAAACGCATACCTACAGCGTACTCAGTATCACGGACGCCAATCCGCAAACCGCAGAGTCTGCTGCCACGCCGCTCAAGGGACCGCTCGCGCTGCAGGGGAATGTGCTGGAGTCATGGCCGCTTCCAGTCATGCCGCTGGACATGGTCATTGACAGTAAACAGATTTTTCTGCTGGGTGAGGACGCTAAAATTTATATCTTCACCCCACATGGCGAACAATTAAGTGTTGTGCCTGTACCTGCGGGCACCAATGGTTTCAAGATCACGGCACAACTGGGTCAGGAAGACAAATTCCTGCTGATCAATCAGGAGACCAAAACCTGCAGCATCTTATCCATCAGCTTTAAAGACCATCTCGATAACGCAACCGATCCGCCCAAATATACCCTGACAGATGTCAAGGCGACGTCAGGCGCTTCGTGGAATGTCCCCGCTAAACCTGTTGATCTTGTTGTGGATAATAAACGGATTTTTGTACTGGGTGATGATGCCAAAATTTATATCTATGACTTAAATGGCAAAAAAATAAACGAAATTCCTGTAGATGCCGGTGTGACCGGCTTGCGGCTCATTGATAGCGGAAATCCTCATGGCGATGTGTTTCTGCTGCTGAACACAAAAAACAAAACCTACACCGCCCTGCATGTAACCTTTCAGGAAAAAGTGAATATTGCGGGAGCGCCGGTGCGCGGGAAAAATGACGCGCCGGTGACCATTGTGGTCTTTTCCGACTTTCAGTGCCCCTGGTGTGGCAAATTAGAGCCCACCCTGGAACAGCTGTTTGCCAAAAATCCCAATACCATACGCATGGTGTTCAAACATCTGCCTCTCAACAATATCCATCCTTTTGCAAAAGAGGCTGCCCTGGCTGCTCTGGCCGCACAGCGTCAGGGAAAATTCTGGGAAATGCATGATGCTTTGTTTGCAACCCAAGTGTGGACCCCGACAACGGTCGTAAACACAGCCAAAGCCATCGGTCTGAACATGAAAAAATTTCACGCAGACATGAAAAGCAAAGTTGTCCAGAAACAGCTGGAGCAGGATATGGCCGATGCGAAAACAGCCGATGTCAGCGCGACCCCCTGCCTGTTTATCAATGGTAAACCAGTGAGTGGGCAACCGCTTGATAAACTGCAGGCTATTGTGGATCAGGCCGCTGCCGGAGTTAAAAAGTGAAAGTTTCAGCACTCAACCTTGATGTCAGCCGGGAATTGTCCTTTGCTGACAACTGTGCCAGCCAACAGCTTTTTGGAGACCTGAACCGCAACCTGCTAACTATTGAACAAAGTACGGGGGTAACCATCAATGCCCGTGGCAATGAGCTGCTCATCCACGGACCTGCACACGCGGTGGACCTTGCCGCCTCGACCCTTGAGCAGATGTATGCACTGCTGCTCAAGGGGTATCCGGTTTTTGGACAGGATATCGCCTTTGCTCTGAAAATTCTGGAAACCTCTCCCAAGGCCCGTCTTGAGGAAATTTTCCTGGATAAGGTGTGCATCACTTCCAGAAAACGAATCATCTCCCCCAAATCAGTTAACCAGAAGCTTTATATTGAAGCTATCCGCAATAATGACATCGTTTTCGGGATTGGTCCGGCGGGCACGGGTAAAACCTATCTGGCGGTTGCCATGGCGGTTGCGGCACTTGCCAAAGACCAGGTCAATAAAATCATACTCACCCGCCCGGCGGTGGAGGCTGGAGAAAAACTCGGTTTCCTGCCAGGTGACATGGCGCAGAAGGTCGATCCGTATCTCCGCCCTCTGACGGATGCCCTGAATGACATGCTGGGCCAGGAGCGCGGTCAGGACTTAAGTGAACGCGGCGTCATTGAAGTGGCCCCGCTCGCCTTCATGCGCGGCCGCACGCTCAATAACGCCTTCATTATTCTCGATGAGGCGCAGAACACCACCCGTGAGCAGATGAAAATGTTTCTGACCCGTATCGGCTTCGATTCACGGGCTGTCATCACCGGCGATGTCACGCAGATTGACCTGCCTGGCTCCAGCAAATCGGGGCTCATTCAGGCGGAACAGATTCTTACCGGCATCAAGGGCATCAGTTTCTGTCATTTTGCAAAATCCGATGTGGTCCGTCATCCGCTGGTGCAGGAAATCATCGAAGCGTATGAGGTGAAGGAAACCGCACCAGGCCCCCTAAAAACCATGCGTGGAGAAGACTGAACATGCCGGTTCATTTTCATCATTCTCCCGCTGTTGCATCCGTACCTCTTGATGAGCGGCTGCTTCTTCAGCAAAGTGAGCAGCTCCTTTTCTTGCTGGAGCGAACGGAGGCTGAAGTAAGCATTGTTTTCTTGAATGACGCGGAAATGGCTGCCTACAACACCCAGTACCGCCATAAAGAAGGGCCGACCAATGTCCTCTCCTTTCCTGCGGAAGAGGGGGATGCGGTCTTCAAGACGCCTGAGAATGAACTGGGCGACATTCTCATTTCCATTGACACTGCACGCCGTGAGGCCGATACACAGCATGTACATCTGCATCATCGCCTCCTGGAACTGATTATCCATGGCATGCTGCACCTCATCGGATACGACCATGAACGATCCGATGAGGAAGCAATTCGCATGTGGGACATGGAAAAAGATATATTAAAACGACTTCAACAGCTAAGGAGACCACACATGCCTTTTCTCGCTATCAATGTAGATCATGTCGCCACGGTTCGCCAGGCACGGGGCGGGGTTGAGCCCGATCCTGTCATCGCTGCCGGCATCTGTGAGCTCGCCGGTGCCGAGGGTATCGTCGTGCACCTGCGGGAAGACCGCCGCCATATGCAGGAACGGGATGTGCGTATCCTGCGCGAGACCATCAAAACCAAGCTCAACCTGGAAATGGCCAACACGCCTGAAATCGTCGCCATCGCGCTGGACGTGGTGCCGGATATGATCACCATGGTGCCTGAAAAACGTCAGGAACTCACCACCGAGGGCGGGCTCGATGTGGTGACCAACGCCAAAAAAATCACCAAAACCATTGCCAAAATGCGCAAGGCCGGCATTCCCGTCTCACTTTTCATTGATGCCACCAGCGAGCAGGTCAAGGCTGCTGTCGACGCTGGTGCCACCTACGTGGAACTGCATACCGGTAAATACAGCGATGCGACCAGTGAGAAGGAACAGGAAAAGGAATTTCACCTAATTGAAGAGATGTCGGCACAGGCCTTTGAAGCGGGCTTGCGCGTCAATGCCGGTCATGGGCTTGATTACCGCAACACGCTACCTATCGCATCCCTCCCCTTTATTGAGGAGTTGAGCATCGGGCATGCGATCATCAGCCGGGCCGTGTACGTTGGACTGGATCAGGCGGTACGGGAGATGTTGAGTATCGTGCGCTCAGTCTGAACGGAACAGGTTCACAGCTCCTTACTGAGGGCGGAAACCTGCTCGCTGGCGCCAAGGAGAATAAGGATATCGCCACCCATGATCACGGAATCGGGTTTGGGGTTGAACAGCATTTCGCCGTCATGGCGTTTTATCGCAACCACAATCACGTCATAGCGTTTACGGATACCCGATTCAATCAGATTCTTTCCAGCCAATGTGGAAGATGGGGTCACCCGCAGTTCATCCATAGTGAGTCCCAGCTCGCCGGCGTGCATCGTCAATGCAATGAAGTCGCTCACCGTTGGACGGACAATCAGATGCGCCATGGCCCGGGCACCAAAGGAGTACGGGGAAATCACCTTCGAGGCCCCTGCCCGTTTCAATTTGGTTTCAACGCCGGGAGAGCCACTGGAACGGGCCATGATGAAAAGCTCGGGATTCAACTCCCGGGCTGTCAGTGTGATATAAAGATTGTCCGCATCGGAAGCAACCACTGAGATAAGGCCTTTGGCGCGTTCAATGCCCGCCTGCTGCAACACTTCGTCATCGGAAGCATCGCCCTTTAACCAGACATACTGCAATTCTTCCAACTGCTGCTGCATCTGGTCGTCTTTTTCAATAACCAGAAAAGGACTGCGATATTCATGAAATATCCGGCAGATCTCCTGGCCAATACGCCCAAACCCACACACGATGTAATGATCCCGCAGTCGGGCAATTTCCTTATTCATGCGTCTCCTTTTGTAGATCCCCCGCAACTCACCATCAACCATATTCTCGGTGATTTTGCTGAAGATAAACATAACAAAACTGACACTGCTGATGACGAGAAGCGCTGTAAAAATACGGCCAGCGGGATGAATAGGCACAACATCGCCATAACCCACGGTAAAAACGGTGATAATCGTCAGATACAACCCCATCCAGAAGCTCAGATTCTCGGTAATCATGTAGCCGAAAGTTCCAACGAGCAGCAGCGCGAGAAAAATCAGGGTGATTATCAGAACTTTTTTCATGTTTTCCATAGGAGACGGGGATTGGCCTTGAACGCCGAGGCACTTCACAACATAGCATATCCATGCCATGTCAGAAAGGCTCATCGTTATTGCATAGGATGGCAAAATAAACAAGCAAATGCAAGGCAGCGTGTCGACTTGGTGTACCGGAGCACCAATGTATTACCCATGCATTCCATAAAGTCTGGCATCATCCATATATTGAAAATGAATCTGTCAAAATGATCGTTGCTCCTTGTATTCACTGCATTTGACAAAGAAGTCTGAGAAGAGTATAAATCGCAACTCATCCAAGCCCGGATGGCGGAACTGGTAGACGCAAGGGACTTAAAATCCCTCAGCCATCGGCTGTACGAGTTCGATTCTCGTTCCGGGTACCA
>DAIODL010000001.1:0-31165 GCA_036746815.1 Desulfobulbus sp. | reverse complement strand
GCAAGGCTCAGGTTGTCCGGAATAAACTGGCTCAGTTCCAGCGTATTGCTCCATTCCTGGGGCGGCGCCAGTTCCGTGGAATCCGGTTGCACATCCTCAGGCTCAATACGGTTGCCGTTACAGAGAATGGCGGCACGTTCAATGGTATTCTCCAGTTCACGCACATTGCCTTCCCAGGGCAGGCTTACCAGAAGCCGCATTGCCTCCGGGGAAATGTCCAGATCTTTGCCCAGGTTCTGACCGTTCTTTCTGATGAAATGGGCGACCAGAAGCGGGATGTCATCCACCCGTTCTCTGAGTGGAGTCAGGTGGATATGGATGACGTTGAGCCGGTAATAGAGATCCTCGCGGAAACGGCCTTTGTCCACCTCGTCCTTGAGGTCTTTGTTGGTGGCTGCCAGGATGCGCACATCCACATGCTGGGTAACGCTGCCGCCCACGCGCTCAAAGCTTTTGTCCTGCAGGACGCGGAGCAGTTTTGCCTGCAACTGTTGCGGCATCTCGCCAATCTCGTCGAGAAAGAGGGTGCCCGTATCTGCCAGTTCAAAGCGGCCCTTGCGCATGGCCACCGCATCGGTAAAGGCACCTTTTTCGTGCCCGAACAGCTCACTTTCCAGTAGATATTCGGAAAGCGCCGCGCAGTTCACGGAAATAAAGGGCGCTTCCTTGCGGGGGCTCAGGTTATGAATGGCGCGGGCCACCAGCTCCTTGCCTGTGCCGGATTCACCGGTGATCAGTACCGAGGAGGGGGTGGGCGCAACTTTCTCAATGAGCTGGTACACAGCCAGCATGGAAGGGCTCTTGCCGATCATGCCGCCAAAACCGGAACGCGGGGTGGCCTCTGCACGCAGACGCCGTATTTCACGCACCAGGCCGTAATGCTCAATAGCCTTGGTAACACTGGCCAGCAGCTGCTGGTTGGAGAAGGGCTTGGCCAGATAGGTGAAGGCGCCCAGGCGCATGGCCTCAACCGCTTTTTCCACCTCCGCGTAGGCAGTGATGAGAATCACCGGCAGTTCCCGGTTGTATTCCTTTATTTTGGCCAGAAATTCAATGCCATCCATACCTGGCATCTTCATGTCGGAGATAACCAGATCCAGATCCGTGTTATAGACGATAGGCACGCCGGCCTTGCCACTGTCAGCGGTGAAGACCTCATATCCCTCGTCCTTCAACAGTTCAGCAAGAACGATTTGATAATTGGGTTCGTCGTCAACAATGAGAATGGTATGCATGGTAACCTTCAAACAAAAAAAATTAATGATGACGCATAGCTATGCGTTGCTGCAAATCAGGCAGCAGGCCATCGGGCGGACAGAACCCGCCAGACTGGCACGCCATCTGGTGATTGGCCCGGGAAGGGCCGTGGTAGTCCGAACCGCCGGTGACCAGCAGATGATGATCCTGGGCAATGGTACGGAGTTTTTTCTTCATCTTACGGGTGTGGGAGGGATAAAAGATTTCCAGCCCATCCAGGCCGCGCAGGGCCAGCTCTTGAATAACAAGTGACTGCATCCGCATTTCCGGATCCAGCTGCCCTGGATGCGCCAGTACTGCCACAGCGCCACAATGATGCAGCATGGTGATGGCCTCGGTGGCGGTGTAGGCGAAGCGGCTCACGTAGGCGGGTTTATTACGTCCCAGAAAACGGCCGAACGCTTCCTGAAAACTGGTCACCACCCCTTTGTTTATCAGCGCCCGGGCAAAATGAGGCCGTCCCGTCTGGCCGCAGGGGGAGAGTTTTTTGACATCATCCCAGGAAATATTTATGCCCAGTCCCTGCAGTTTTTCAAGAATACGGGTATTACGCTTTTTCCGGCCCTCCTGCAAAGGTTTGAGCCAGTCACGCAGGGCGGTATACTCAGCATCAAATCCATATCCCAGAATATGCACCGTATGCTGGCGCATGGTGCAGGAAATTTCAACCCCGGAAATAACGGGAATTCCGATGGATGCGCCTAACTGTTGAGCCTCTTTCACACCTTCAATAGTGTCATGATCCGTCAGGGCGAGCGCATGCAGATTATGCTGGCCAGCGAGGTTGATCAACTCCTCCACTGTGGCGCTGCCATCGGAATAGACAGAATGGGTATGCAGGTCTATACACATGGTTTTAATGTACAAAGTGACCTGTAATTGCGCAATAACCAAATGAAATTGCCGGAAAAAGCATGCTTGTCAATTGCGGTACTCATTCTTATGATTCCCTAAAATCACAGTGCAGGGAGGATGTAATGGCTGGACGTGAGGTACGAATTGATGAATTCAGAATCGAAGAGGAACCCTATTATCTGCCTACCGGCGATGAGCTGGCCGTGGCTGAGGCGGCGTATAAGGTGGGCGCGCCCCTCCTGCTGAAGGGCCCCACCGGCTGCGGCAAAACACGGTTCATGCAGTATCTGGCCTGGCGTCTTAAACGGCCTCTGGTAACGGTTTCCTGTCATGATGATCTCTCCACCTCTGATATGGTCGGCCGCTATCTCATCCGTGCAGGCGATGCGGTGTGGACAGACGGTCCTTTGACCATGGCGGTGCGTGCCGGGGCCATCTGCTATCTTGATGAAATTGTGGAAGCCCGCAAGGACACCACTGTGGTTATCCATCCCCTGGCCGATGACCGGCGCCAGCTGCCCATTGAAAAACGCGGCGAGCTGTTGACCGCGCCCCCTGAATTCATGCTGGCTGTTTCCTACAACCCCGGCTACCAGAGCATTCTCAAGGATATGAAGGCCTCCACCCGGCAGCGGTTTATCGCGCTCTCCTTTGATTATCCGGATACGGAAAAAGAGGCGGAAATTGTGTGCCAGGAGGCGGCAGTTCAGCCGGATCTGGCCAAATCCCTGGTCAAGCTGGGAGTGATGACTCGTGGTTTGAAGGACTCAGGGCTCCCGGAAGGGGCCTCCACCCGGCTGCTTATCCAGACGGGTAAGCTGATTGGGCAGAATATCCCTGTAAAAACCGCCTGCCGTTCCGCCATCAGCGAAGCACTGACCGATGATGCTGAACTGCTTGCCGCCATGGATGAGATGATCAGTTCAATCTTTTAGGCTTCCGCATGAGCATGGATCTGGACTCCCTGAAAGAGCGGTTTTATGAGATGGTTGAACCTGCCATTCCCAACGAATGGGATGTGGAGGAATCATTAGAGCCTCTTGTTGCCTTTGAGAGCGAGGCTGTGGAAGATGTTTTTTCGCAGATTCCATCTATCTGGCCGGTTTCCCATTCGCTCTGTTTTGCCTATCTGCATGCTGCCGGACCGGCGCTCAGTTGCCTTGCCCCCGATGAACTTTCCCTGTGGGTGCACACCCTGCTGGACCGCTACGAAACCGGCGGATTGCATGCGGCCCAGCTATTCATGGAGAACGTGGAGCATCAGTTCGCCTGCTATCGACGTGGCCAGGGTGGACTGCGCCTCACTGATATACGGGGCAGACTGCAGCCCTATGTGAATGGTCTGGCGGGACATGAGCTGCCGCTGATAACCGCAGACATGCCCGCAACAGATGGAGAATCGCTGTTTCTGCCTGGTGAAATCAGTACCTTTACCGAGCAGAGTGACAACTTCCAGCTTTATAAACTCATGGCCAGCTTCCAGTGGGCCTGTCTGCATGCGGGTACCTTTGAGGGGCCTTCCTATATCAAGCAGGGCAAAAAGAGCGCCCATCCGCTGGATCGTTTTTTTTCGGAATTTGATGATCCTGCCAATGCCAGAGCTTTATATCATTTTTTCGAAACGTCTCGTATCCTTCATTATCTACGTGAAGAATTGCCAGGGTTGATGCGTCAGACAAAACCGCTTATGGAGCAGATGACCCGCGCGCAGGCAGAAAAAGAGGGTGATTCTCTTCTGGTCCGGCTTCAACAGGGATTGATTCTGGATACTTGGTCTTCTCCCGGTGAACATGCGTCTGATGATACAGCACGCCGCCTGCTTACAGAAATCGCAGGTGCTGCTGAAAATAATCATGCAAGCCTTGAGGCGGTGCGGGAGATGATGCTGTTGCTTGGTCCCGAAGATCGCCTGGAAAAGATAGAACCACTGGCGTTTCAGGGCAAACTGCTTCTTCAGGAAATGCGCAATGCGGGCTTGAGCAAGGTCATGGATAAGGAAATGCGCATGATGCAGTCCATGCATCTGCCGCCGGTGGTGAATAAAAAGCAGATGGAGCAACAGGAGCAGAACAGCGGCCAGAATCAGGGACAGGACATGGTTGCCTTTGTGGATCCGGAAACCGCACTGGAACAACTGCCGCCATTCATGCATTCGCAGATGAATCTTGAATCTGCTTTGCCGCCAGATTCGGTGCCGGAAACCAAAGATCCCGGCAGCAGCGCCACTTCACCAGGCGCAGTCAGCGCCACGGAAGGGATGGGTGGGCAGGTGATGAATCAGGCTGCTCTGGGAAGCAAAGGGAGACACACCCAGAACAGTGAACCTACCGTGTACGATGAGTGGGATTACCGGCGCCGTGGATTTCGCAAAAAGTGGTGCGTGGTCACGGAGAATGAACTGTCGCCGGTTCGCAATACCTTTATGGAGGACACACTTAAGCAGTACCGGGGGCAGATCCGCCGTTTACGCCACCAGTTTGAGCGGCTGCAGACCAGCGAGCGCTTTATCCGCCGTCAGCGGGAAGGTTCGGATATTGATGTGGATGCGGTCATGGAATCCATCACGGATGCGCGTGCGGGTCTTCCGTCCTCTGACCGGCTGTTCATCCGTCTGGCCCGGCAGGAACGTGATATAGCCGTATGTTTTCTGGTGGATATGTCTAATTCCACCGCGGGCTGGGTAGGGCAGTCAATCAAGGAGGCGCTGGTGCTCATCTGCGAGGCGCTGGAAGTGCTGAACGACCGCTATGCAATTTATGGCTTTTCGGGCATGCGGAGGCTGCGCTGCGAGGTGTTTCCTGTCAAGGAAATGCAGGAGCGCTATTCCACCACTGTGCGGCAGCGTATCAGCGCCATTGGTCCGCGCGAATACACGCGTATGGCACCCGCCATTCGGCACATGACCGCAAAATTTGCCAAGGTGGAGGCCAAGGTGCGGCTTCTTATCGTGCTTTCCGACGGCAAGCCTGAGGATTATGACGATTACAAAGGTGATTACGCTATCGAAGATACCCGGCACGCGCTTTTTGAGGCCAAGGCCCATGGTATTCATCCCTTCTGTATCACCATTGACCGCAAAGCCCATGAATACATGGCGCACATGTATGGCGAGGTCAACTATATCTTCATCGACAAGGTGCAGCAGCTGCCGGCACGCATGTCGGAAATCTATCGGACTTTGACCAGTTGATGTCCAACCAGCCAGTGTAGGTTGCATGGCTTCTTGGGGGGAAGTATTTTCTACCGTTCGATGCGGCCTTGCAGCAACGTTTTGATAGCCGCGATATCCGGGCAGGCATAAATGGCATGCCGCAGTGAGGAGGCATCGGTTATGCCGCTGACGAATTTTGAGGTGAGATTTTTCACCTTGAAGAGCGCCTTATCAAGGGGCAGATACTGCTCTGCCAGTTCCAGATAGCGCTCAATAACCGGCATGCGGTTCCGGAAAAACTGCGGCCGTCCCTGGGGTGAAAAAAGCCACGGATTACCCAGCGCACCGCGTCCCACCATCACTCCGTCACAACCTGTTTCCGCCATCATGGAAAGGCCGTCCGCATAAGAAAGCACATCCCCGTTGCCGATTACGGGAATGGATACAGCTGCTTTCACCCGGGCAATGACGGTGCGGTCCGCCAGGCCCCCAAATCCCTGTGCCCAGGTGCGACCGTGGATGGTCAGCGCTGAGGCACCGGCAGCTTCCGCCATGCGGGCGAAATCAGGTGCGTTGATGGTTTCCTGAGTCCAGCCGCTGCGGAATTTGACCGTGACCGGCAGATGGGTGTGCGCGCACACGGCGCGGGTGATGGATTCTGCCAGTTTGGGTTCCTTCATCAGGGCTGCACCGCAGCCTTTTTTGACGACCTTGCGTACCGGGCATCCCATGTTGATGTCAATCAGGTCAATGGGAAGCTGCGAGACCGTAGCAGCAGCCCTGCCCATGAGTTCCGGATCACTGCCAAAGAGCTGCACGCCAAAGGGCCGCTCGTCCGGGACCGTTTTCAGGAGGGAAAAGGTATTGGCCTGCTGAAAGGCGAGTCCATGACAGCTGACCATCTCCGAATAGCAGAGGCCCGCGCCCAGCTCCTTGCACAGCAGGCGGAAAGG
Source organism: Desulfobulbus sp. (assembly GCA_036746815.1). Classification (GTDB taxonomy): domain Bacteria; phylum Desulfobacterota; class Desulfobulbia; order Desulfobulbales; family Desulfobulbaceae; genus Desulfobulbus. Next base: position 24,949 of record DAIODL010000001.1, on the reverse strand, counting down.
GAGGTCGGTATAGCCCGCCAGCGGCGCCAGCACCAGAGCGGAATGCAGGTGCAGTGAGCCAATCGTCAGTTCAGGAAATGTGAAGGGAGGCTGATCCATAGCAATAAAAAAGCGCCACAGAAGCATCTGCGGCGCTGAAGCAAAGCAGGTTTAAGGTCAGTGTCAGTGCGCTGTCTGACTTTCGTTTTTTCGTATCTGCCGCAAAATACCCAGATAAATATTTTCAGACATATCCTCAATAATGGTATCAATGGCATCTTCATCGGTATTGATCAGGTTGGATTGTACTGTAAAATCCGATGTGTATACCCGGTTATTGATACTCCAGATGACCTTGTTGGTTTTCAGATCTTTGAGGGTGTAACGGACAATAAGCCTGACCTTGGCGTCCGTGGTGGAGGATGTCGTACTCCAGGCAAGACTGGGGAGATCAACGGAAAGGATTTCACCAGTGAAGGAGTAGTCCGCGCCGTCCCTGGTCTTGGTCAGATCCACACCTTGTACCTTCTGAAACCAGCGCGACAGGGACTGATAAATTTTCATATCCAGGCTCAGCTTGTCTGTCCGGTTTTTCCAGGTGCCCATGTATACAACCCGGGGCGGCCCCTTAAACACATGGGGGAAATAGTAGCCGCAGCCGCTGAAACTGAGCAGGCAGAGGGCGAGTGTTCCCCACAGCAGGATATTTCTTCTGTTCATGGTATGACCTCGTGACCTGTTGGTGGAAATGGGATTGGGTGCGATGGTGCTCACACCACAATATTCACCAGCTTCTTCTTGACGACAATAACTTTTTTAGGCGTCTTTCCGGCAAGTTGCTGTACAATTTTATCTTCACTCAGTGCCCTCTGCTGGAGCTCCTGATCGCTGGTATCCGCCGGCACCTGCAGTTTGGCCCGCACCTTGCCGTTGACCTGCACCACGATGGTCAGTTCCTCTTCTTTGGCGGCCTCGGCATTGAAGGCAGGCCAGGAACAGTCATGCAGCTGGCCTTCATGTGCGGTCATGGACCACAACTCCTCACAGAAATGCGGCACCATGGGGAAGAGCAGAGTGAGCACGGTTTCCAGGCACTCCTTGCGCACCGCCACATCAATGGCCGCAAGGTCGGAAGAGCCTGCCAGGTTGACCAGTTCCATGACACCTGAAATAGCGGTGTTAAAATGGAAATTGGATTCAATACTCTCCGTGACCCGGCGGATGGTCTGATGCGTTTTACGGTAGAGTTCACGCGAAGCAACATCCAGGGCGTCTGCGTTCAGGAACGCATCATGCTGGAAACAGTCCAGATTCGAAACCACCATGCGGTACACACGGCTCAGAAAGCGGGAAGCACCTTCCACGCCCTGCGGATTCCAGTCAAGATCGCGCTCCGGAGGGGCGGCGAACAGGGCAAAGAGGCGCACTGTATCCGCGCCATACTGCTGGATGAGATCGTTAGGATCCACCACATTGCCCTTGGATTTGGACATTTTGGAGCCATCCTTGATGACCATGCCCTGGGTGAGCAGGTTGGTGAAGGGCTCGTCAATGTTTACATAGCCGAGATCGCGCAGCATCTTGGTAAAAAATCGTGAATAGAGCAGGTGCAGAATGGCATGCTCAACACCGCCGATGTACTGGTCCACAGACAGCCAGTACTTGGCCGCGTCCTTATTCAGCGGCGCCGTGGTCAGACGCGGGCTGGTGTAGCGGGCAAAATACCAGGAGGACTCCACAAAGGTGTCCATGGTGTCGGTTTCACGGCGCGCGGGTTTGCCGCACTTGGGGCAGGTGGTGGCAATAAACTCCTCCTGCTGATGCAGGGGCAGATGGCTGCCTTTGGGATCACCCGTGCCCGGCAGGACCACCGGCAGCTGTTCCACAGGAACCGGCACTACACCGCAGTGCTCGCAGTGCACCACGGGGATGGGCGCACCCCAGTAACGCTGCCGGGAGATACCCCAGTCGCGCAGACGGTAGGTGACCAGCGGCTTGCCCAGACCTTCTTTCTGTGCGAAATCGATAATAGCCTGTTTGGCCTTGTTCGAGTCCATGCCGGTAAAGGCACCGGAGTTCACCAGTACGCCGGGGACATCTGAAGCCTCATCCATAGATGCGGCGTCCAGATGCGCGTCCGTAGGCTGCACTACCACCTTGACGGGCAGTTCATACTTGCGGGCGAACTCAAAATCACGCTGATCATGTGCGGGAACGGCCATTACTGCGCCGGTGCCGTAGTCCATGAGCACGAAGTTTGCCGCGTAGATGGGCACCCGGTCACCGGTGAACGGGTTTATGCAGTAGCTGCCGGTGAACACACCCTGCTTGTCCATCTCCTGCTCTAGGCTTGAGCGTTGTTTGGCGAGCATGGTGTCGTGCACAAAGGTTTCCACTGCCTTCTGTTGAGGTTTGCCAGCGGAAAGTTTTCTGATGAACGGATGTTCCACGGCAAGCGACATGAAGGTGACGCCAAAGATGGTGTCCGGGCGCGTGGTGAAGATGGTTATTTTTTCGTCACTACCCTCGATCGGGAAGTCGCAGGCCAGACCGGTGGATTTGCCGATCCAGTTGCGCTGCATGGTGACAACCTTCTCCGGCCAGCCGCTGAGTTTGTCGAGATCGGCGAGCAGTTCCTCAACGTAATCGGTGATCTTGAAGAACCAGCCGTACATGGTTTTGGGCACTACCGGCTGGTCGCAACGCCAGCATTTACCGTCAATAACCTGCTCCCGGGCAAGCACGGTATGGCAGTCATCACACCAGTTGACCGTGGTCTCCTTGCGATAAACCAAACCGCGCGCAAGCATCTCCAGAAAAATCTGCTGCTCCCAGCGGTAATATTCAGGACGGCAGGTTGCCAGTTCCCGGTCCCAGTCATAACTTAGGCCCAGCGCCTTGAGCTGACCTCGCATGTAGTCAATGTTTTCGTAGGTCCAGGTGGCAGGGTGGATGCCATGCTTCAGCGCCGCGTTTTCCGCGGGCAGACCAAAGGCATCCCAACCCATGGGATGCAGCACGTTGAAGCCGCGCATCCGTTTGTAGCGCGCAATCACGTCGCCAATGGAATAGTTGCGCACGTGCCCCATGTGAATGCGGCCGGACGGGTAGGGGAACATCTCAAGCACATAGTACTTGGGACGGTCGGTCTCGTGAGTGACCTTGTTGGGTTTGTCCTCTTCCCAGCGTTTCTGCCAGCGCTCTTCAATATCCTTGAAATCGTATTTTTCGTTGATCTGCATGGTAGCGGCTTCTTTGATTAAGAGTGAGGAATGTCCTCATCCCTGAAAGTTGCTTCAATATCCTCCTCGCCCTGATAGTAGGCGGAAGGCACCAGATTCGTATAACTCTCAAATGTCGTGTATTCACCAAGAAAGGTCATTTTGACCATGCCGGTGGGACCGTTGCGCTGCTTACCGATGATCAGCTCGGCCAATCCCTTATTGGGATTTTCCGGTGCTTTGTTATACACCTCATCCCGGTAGATAAACATGATCACATCCGCGTCCTGCTCAATGGCGCCGGATTCACGCAGATCCGAAAGTTGCGGGCGTTTGTCGGTGCGGTTTTCCAGACTGCGGTTGAGCTGGGAAAGGGCGATAACCGGCACATCCAATTCTTTGGCCATCGTCTTGAGTGAGCGCGAAATATCTGAAATCTCCTGGGCCCGGTTTTCCACGTTACTCTTGCCCTGCATAAGCTGAAGATAATCCACCACAATAAGACCGATATTCTGTTCAGCCTTGAGACGACGGGCCTTGGCCCGCATTTCCAGGGCCGTGAGGCCGGCGGAGTCGTCAATAAAAATAGGGGCTTCGCTGAGCATACCCGTGGCACGGGTCAGTTTGGGCCAGTCATTCTCATGGATTTGTCCGGTACGGATGCGCTGGGAATCAACGCGGCTGATAGAACAGAGCATACGCAACACCAGGGATTCCATGGACATTTCCAGGCTGAAGACCGCCACCGGTACCTTGGCAACGAGTGCTGCGTTCTGCACAATGTTGATGGCTAGCGCGGTCTTACCCATGGATGGGCGGGCTGCGATGATGATCAGTTCAGACGACTGCAGCCCAGCAGTCATGCGGTCCAGTTCTTCATAACCCGTTGGTACGCCGGTGATGTGCTCCTTGTTTTTGCACCGCTCGTTGATTTTGTCTATAGCGAGATGGACGATAGTCGCAGTGGACTGAAATCCCTGCCCCTTGTTCGCATGAGCTATTTCAAAAATGGTTCTTTCAGTCTGATCGATAAGCTGCTCAACATCATCCTGGGTGTCATAGCAGCGGGCCGTGATTTCAGAGGTCGCCTGAATTAACTGACGCAAAATAGATTTGCGGCGGATGATCTGGGCGTGATGTACCAGGGTGCCGCTGAAAGGAATGATGTCGGTCAGTGAGGCGAGATAAACCGCGCCCCCCACCTGCTCCAGTTTGTTCTGGTCGGCAAGTAGTGTCTGCACGGTGATGAGATCATGGGGTTCCCTCTTTTCAAAAAGGGTTACCATGGCAGCATAAATGATCTTGTGCGCATCCCGGTAAAAGTCATTCGGTTCCAGCAATTCGACAATCTTCAGCAGGGCTTTGTCCTGTAGGAGAATATTGCCCAGGACGGCCTGTTCCGCTTCAATACTTTGCGGTGGCACTAAACCGGTTGCTGGAGCTGATGACGGGTTTTGCTGATGCATGCTGTATGGATAAAGTCGTGGGGATGAGCAAATGTGGGACGCACTATACCTTGGCAGCAACTGATTGGCACGCCCAAAATAAAAGTGCCTTTTCTGATGACAGAAAAGGCACTTACGCTATAAAGCAGAACCAGTACAGACTTGCTATTTTCCTCTCCCGAAAAAGGAAAATAGGTTATGTACCAGCTTTTTTCAGCTTACTGGGCGTCGCCCACCGTCTCCGGTACAACCTGCAGAGTGATGGCGGCTGTGGTCTGATATCCAGCCTTGACCGGAATTTTGAACTCACCAATGGTCTTGATGGCATCGGAGAGCACGATATTCTTCTTATCCACGGTCACGCCGGCTTCCTGCAGTGCCTGGGCGATCTCAGCAGAGGTCACAGAACCAAACAAACGGTCTTCTTCGCCAACACGTTTGCCGATGGTGATCACTTTGCCTTCCAGCTGCGCGGCCAGACCTTCGGCCTTCTTTTTCTGCTCGGCAAGGCGGGCGGCAATAGCTTGTTTCTCTTTCTCCAGACGAGCAAGAGATGCCTTGTTCACCAAAACAGCTTTCTGACGGGGAATCAGAAAATTCCGGGCATAACCAGGTTTAACCTTTACGATTTCACCTTCCTGGCCCAGGGTTTCTATTGTTTCGCGTAAGATAATTTCCATTGTTCAAACCCTCGTTGTCTATCGTCTTTGATCAAGCGATACACTGGCTGGCTGTCGGCCTGCGTTATGCCAGACCATCCTTGGTATCACTCATTCGATTTTGTCGTACATTGAACCACACATCGCTTATACCCAACAGGGTGATAAGGATGAGACTGTAGCTTTGAATTACCAGTATGCAATACAAAAGAATGCGCAGCAAAACAGGCACATTCCATCGATCCAGCACGGCCAGCAGCACGGCCAGTCCCTGAAAAAAGTACAGCAGCGCGCTTACCATGAGCAGGCAAAGAGCCCAGTCTCGAACTGTGCCGCTGCCCACAATTACTCCAGCAAGGGCCGCTATGGGCAGCCACACCAGAATATCGGGCAGTTTCCAGGTCTTATATGTGCCCCACGGAGGGACATCGGCATAGGCAATAAACCGGCTGCCGATGACCATGTTGACCCATACTGTCAGCAGGACCATTGTGGCCAAAATCCCAGGGAGAAGCCGGGGCACCATTTCCCGTAATCCGTTGGACAGTGTTTGTATACTGCTCAATGTTTCCGGGGATAAATCGGGGTACTGCGTTTTGTACAAAACCGACATCTGCTGAAAGTCAAGATCAAGCGCCTTGAGCAACTCACTGTACGGGTTGGTATGTGTCATTAAACCATACCCTGCCCAGAACAGCAGCCAGCAGAGTGCCAGCACCAGCACACCCTTGGCACCGCTGGCCGCTGCCGATTCCTTTCTACGGATGCCTGCATACAGGGTAATTCCCAGGGGAATCATGGTGAGGGGCATTAGATATAGATCAAGGCGGCGCATGATAAGCGCTGCCAACCCCACCAGCAAAAGACTTAAGCGAAGCGATAATGAACCTTCACCTGACTTTTGCGTATACAGGACAACCAGAACCGGTATAGCGGCAAGGCCGTTGAGCCAGCTTAAAAAACCTGGCAAAACAACCGGTAATGCAAAAAAAACACTTAGGATCAGGAGACTGAGCGGGGCAATACCCTGCACCCACTTCAGTTTAGACAATCCCATTGCAACAGAGTATCGCCTTAAATCTGGGTCGTAGAACCCATATAAGGCAGCAGAGCCAGCTGGCGAGCACGTTTGACCGCCTCATTCAACTCACGCTGATGCTTGGCGCAGGTGCCATAGATGCGGCGGGGAATGATCTTGCCGCGCTCTGTTACGAAATTCTTAAGGACTTTTGGATCCTTATAGTCAATGGTCAATTCTTTGTCGGTGCAAAAACGACAAACACGACGACGGGAAAAAACTTTCTTTGGTTGAGCCATGCTGTAACTCCTTTTTTCGATGATGAGTAAATGCTGTGATTACTCTTCAGATTCTTCGTTATTGTCACTATCAGCGTCATCAGCAGTACCGGCTGCGGCCTCGGCCTCAGCCTTGGCGCGAGCGGCGGCCTTGTCAGCGATGCGCTGTTTTTCCGCTTCAATGGATTCCGCGTTCATGGAATCACCGAGCTTGATGGTGAGGTAACGGAGAACACGATCATCAATGCTGAAGATACGCTCGATCTCATCGACCGTAATCGCAGGAGCAGCGAAGTTCAGATACACATAGTATCCCTGGACCTCTTTCTTGATAGCGTAAGCCAGACGACGCATCCCCCAACGGTCGAGCCAGATCACAGCACCCTTATCGTTGGTGATGATCGCGGTCACACGATCAATAATTTCAGTGAAGGTGTCTTCTCCCAGATTAGGGCGAAGAATAAACGTAGTCTCGTAATGGCGCATGATTCCTCCTCATGGTCGAAATGGCCCCCGCTTCAATCCATCATGGTGAGAGCGAGAAGGTTATAAAACTGAATTTTTTAAAATAGCAGAAAAAGCGATGTGAAGTCAAGGAAAAACAATATTGTCTCATGAGTGAGATGCGGCTTTTTCCTGGGCTTTGATGGTTTCCCATTGATCGCGAAGTTCCTTTTCGTCATGCACCTGTACATCTCCGAAAACATGCGGATGACGGCGGATCATCTTATCAATAATGCCTGAAAAAACATCATCACTGGTGAACTGACCGCGTTCCTCATAGATAGAGATGAGAAAGGCAAAGACAAAAAGCGCGTCTCCCATTTCCTCGCAGATATTGGTGTTATCGCCACGTTCCAGGGCTTCTATGAGTTCCTGACACTCTTCGCGGAGGTATTTCAGCATGGTTTCCGGGGTCTGTTTCTGATCCCAGGGACAACCGTGTTCTCCCCGCAAGATACGGATGATGGAAATTAAACGTGCAAACGGAGGCTGGTCGCTGTCTGGAATTGGTTGTGCCATAATTCCTTTTATTTTGAAAGAGTTCAGAGGCGTATCGCACCCTCACGGCAGCGCGCTCACCGGATACTATGTTCATGAGGCAATGCCATGCACCTTTACAGTGTAGGTAATGGTCATCCCCGCCAATGGGTGATTGTAATCCACGGTGACAATTTTTTGATTGGCAGCGAGCACCGTGGCCGGAACCTGTTGTTTGTCTCCATCTCTGTTCACGGCCAATGAGAGGATCATGCCGGGTTTCGGGTCAAGGCGGTCACCAAAGCTTTCACGGGGTATTTCATGCACCAGCTCCTTGTGATGCGGACCAAAGGCATCTTCAGGGAGAATCTGCACTGTGCGTATCTCCCCGGGGGCCATGTTCATGAGCGATGCTTCCACCGCGCGTAGAATGCGGCCCGAGCCAATGGTCAGGGTGATGGGCTTGTTTTCAGGTACCTGTTCGACCACTTCACCAGAAGGCGTGGTGGCGGTGTAACTGACGGAAACAGTATCGAAAAGCTGGACAGTTTTCATAATAAAATATGCGTTTTCAAAAGGTTATGTGGTTATTGCGAGCCGCGATTATACCGGGCAAACATTCATTTGACAAGCGGGTTGCTTGCCAACAGGTCTTGACAAACAGCCAGTAACCGCATAAATGTTCACGCTTTATCTCAAATGGTCGGTGCACTTTGCAAGGAAGGAGTTGCGCTTTGTAACGAAATCGACTGTACATACAATCCATACCTGGAAACGTCACGAACAACCATGATTGAACTTGCTTTTTCAAAAGACAGCAATGGTCTGTTACCCGCTATTGTACAGGATTACAAGACCGGTGAAATTCTGATGCTCGCCTATATCAACAAGCTGGCCTGGGAAAAAACGCTGGAAACCGGTAAAGCGCATTTCTGGAGCCGTTCCCGTCAGAGTCTGTGGCTGAAGGGTGAATCATCCGGCAATGTGCAGATGATCAAGGATATTCTGGTAGACTGTGACGAGGATACGGTGGTGTACAAGGTTGAGCAGTTGGGCGGTGCCGCTTGTCACACAGGGTATCGGAGCTGTTTTTACCGCAAAGTGGAAGGCGACCACCTGGTGGTGACTGAAAAGGAAAAAGTATTTGATCCGTCGGTAGTATACGGCAAAAAATAAACGATTATTCCACATTTATACAAAATCATTATGACTGAGAACACGAAGAGCGTATTGAAACTGGGGATTCCCAAAGGCAGTCTGGAAGATGCCACCATTGCCCTGTTTGCAAAATCCGGCTGGGAGATCAAACTGGCTTCACGCAACTATTTCCCTGAAGTTGATGATCCTGAACTGAGCTGTTCCATCTGCCGGCCGCAGGAGATGTCCCGTTATGTGGAATCCGGCATGCTGGACGCTGGCATCACCGGTAAAGACTGGACTCTGGAAAACGAATCCGATATCGAGGTGGTGGAGAATCTGGTCTATTCCAAGGTGAGCAAGAAGCCGACCCGCTGGGTTATCGCCGTTCCTGGTGATTCAGACATCACCACGGTGGAGCAGCTTGATGGCAAGCGTATTTCCACGGAGCTGGTTAATGTGACCCGCAAGTTTTTTGAGTCACGCGGGCTGAAGGTAGACATCAGCTTTTCCTGGGGTGCCACCGAGGCTAAAGCGGTTTCCGGGCTGGCAGATGCCATTGTTGAGGTCACGGAGACCGAGTCCACCATCCGCGCCCATGGTTTACGGGTGATTTATGAGATGATGCAGTCCAACACCCAGCTGATCGCCAACAAACAGGCCATGCAGGATCCCTGGAAACGGGCGAAAATCGAAAACATTGCCCTGTTGCTGCAGGGAGCCCTGCGTGCGGACCGCATCGTCGGCCTGAAGATGAACGTAGCCAAGGAAAACCTGGAGTCGGTCATCAGCATGCTGCCCAGTCTGCATGCGCCCACCGTCGCTCAGCTCTACAAACAGGAGTGGTTTTCTCTGGAAACCGTTATCTCCCAGCATCAGGTACGTGATCTGGTGCCTGAGCTGAAAAGACGTGGTGCTGAAGGGATTATTGAGTATTCACTGAACAAGGTGATCTGATCCGGTACGTCCGGATATTTGGTGGGGAGCAGAATCATGGATTTCAACAAAGTACATTTTCTGCTTTCCGCCCATGCCCTCAAACAACTGCCACCGCCGGTATACCCGGACGTGGCCTTTGCCGGCCGCTCCAATGTCGGCAAGTCAAGCCTCATCAATAAGCTGGTTGGCCGTACCAATCTGGTCAAAACCAGCGCCAAGCCGGGTAAAACCCAGAGTCTGAACTATTTTGAGCTGGATCAGCATCTTTATCTGGTGGACCTGCCGGGCTATGGTTTTGCCCGGGTTTCCCAGGAGACCAGGCAAAGCTGGCAGGGATTGATCACCAGCTATGTGGAAGGCCGCGAAACTCTGCGCTGCGTGGTGGTTATTATTGACTTGCGGCACGAGCTGAAACCGCTTGATCGGGATTTAATTGACTGGCTCAGATTCCTGCACAAGCCTTTTCTGCCAGTCTATACCAAGGCAGACAAGATGGGCCGCGGCGAGCAGCAGAAACACGCCGCTATCCTGGATGCAGGACTGACGCTGACTCCTCACGACCGCATCATCTTTTCCAGCCGTACCGGGCAGGGACTTGATGAGCTGCGCGGACGTATCGAAGCCTTTGCTGTTCCTGAACCCTCGGGTACCGTTACTGATCCGATTTGAGTACTGCCAGGAAGGCACGCTGCGGGATATCCACGTTGCCCACGGTTTTCATGCGTTTCTTGCCTTCCTTCTGTTTTTCCAAAAGCTTCCGTTTACGTGAAATATCACCACCATAACACTTAGCTGTCACGTCTTTGCGCAGGGCGGAGATATTTTCCCGGGCGATGATATTGCCGCCAATCGCTGCCTGAATGGCAATCTTGAACATCTGGCGGGGAATCTCTTTCTTCAGCTGCTCGCAGGCCTTAAGCCCACGTTCGCGGGCGCGGCTGCGGTGAGTGAGCTGGGAAAGGGCGTCCACCTGCTCACCATTCACCAGAATATCCAGTTTCACCAGATCGCTTTCCCGATAATCGATCAGCTCATAGTCAAACGAACCATACCCCTGGGTCACGGATTTGAGCTTGTCGTAAAAATCGTAAATCACCTCGGCCAGTGGCAGCTCGCAGGTGAATTCGATACGGCCGGGCATGGGATAGTGGTACTTGGTGTTTTCCCCGCGCCGTTCAATGCAGAGCGTCATCACTGCGCCCATGTAACGCTCGGGAATATGAATAGTGGCACGAATATAAGGTTCTTCAATGCGCTCAATGGAACCAGGATCCGGGAAATAAGCGGGGTTATCCACCTCCTGCACGGTTTTATCCTGCAGGTAAAAAATGTATTTAACCGTGGGCACCGTGAGGATGAGGGAAATATCAAATTCCCGTTCCAGACGTTCCTGCACCACCTCAAGATGCAGCAGTCCCAAGAACCCGCAGCGGAAGCCAAAACCAAGGGCAGCAGAGGCATCCTTCTGGAAGGTCAGGGCCGCATCGTTGAGTTTAAGTTTTTCAAGTGCTGTGGCCAGATCCTCATATTCATCGGTGGAAATAGGATACAGAGAGGAAAAGACCACCTGCTGCACCTCCTTGAAGCCGGGCAGGGGGACAGGACAGGGACGGTCAACATGGGTGATGGTGTCACCGGGGCGGGTGTCGGAGACTGTCTTGACCCCGGCAATAATATAGCCGACTTCACCGGCAGAGATCTGCTGTCGAGCTTCCCGGCGCAGACGGTATACACCCAGTTCTTCGATGCGGTAATCCGCGCCATTGGACATGAATTTGATCTGATCGCCGGTTTTCACCGTACCATTGACAATACGCACAGAGATGACCGTGCCGCGGTAAGGATCATAATTTGCATCAAAAATAAGTGCCTCAAGCGGCTTGTCCGGATCACCGTTTGGCGGCGGCAGCTGTGTGACAATGGCATTCAGCAGTTCCTTGACACCTTCGCCGGTCTTGGCGTAACAGCGGTGGATAGTCTCTTTCTCCAGCCCCAGATCTTCTTCGATCTGCTCCGCCACCTTGTCAGGCTCAGCCGCAGGCAGGTCGATTTTGTTAATCACCGGGAGAATAGCAAGATCGTTTTCCATGGCCAGGTACAGATTGGCGAGCGTCTGTGCCTCAATGCCCTGGGCTGCATCGATCAAAAGAAGCGCTCCTTCACAGGAGGCCAAGGCACGAGATACCTCATAGCTGAAATCCACGTGGCCGGGAGTATCAACCAGATTGAGAATGTAGTCCTTGCCGTCATCTGCAGTAAACGGGAGACAGATGGTCTGCGACTTGATGGTAATGCCCCGTTCACGTTCAATATCCATGTTGTCGAGCAACTGATCCTTGAATTCTCGGTCCGTGACGACATGGCACAATTGAATCATACGGTCGGCTAAAGTAGATTTTCCGTGATCAATGTGTGCTATTATACTGAAGTTTCTTATATTATTCATGGATCTTGCGCAGAAAAAGAAGATGGGAATTTCAGGGACAATAAGCCGCATATCCTTAGCACACATTGTACAAAAATAAAACTCTTCACACCGCTGTTGTTATATTAAAGTGTTTTTTTTGGGAATTATGGAGTAAGTTTTACGTGCATTGTCTGAGAATTAAGCCCGGCAAAGCTATTATTCTTCCAAACAACGAGTTGCATGAAAGAGCAGGACGAAGACGATATCCAGGAAACCCAGTCACACCCGCAGCAGGCTTTGATACTGACCAACAGTGACGATAATCTGCCGGCACTGAGTAACCCGGCACTGCATCGTTATCTGCAGGAAATCAGCCAGTATGAGCTCTTAAGCCGCGAGGAAACGGAAAAACTGGCTATTCGTTTCCAGGAAACGGGTGACCCTGATGCCGCCTATCGACTGGTGTCCTCCAATCTGCGTCTGGTGGTCAAGGTTGCCATGGATTTCCAGAAATACTGGATGCAGAATTTCATGGACCTTATCCAGGAAGGCAATGTGGGGCTTGTTCAGGCGACCAAAAAGTTTGATCCGTACCGTGGCGTTAAATTTTCCTATTACGCAGCCTACTGGATTCGTGCCTACATCCTGAAGTTTATCATGGATAACTGGCGGCTTGTCAAAATAGGAACGACCCAGGCGCAGCGGAAACTCTTTTTCAGCTTGAATAAGGAGAAAAAGCTGCTTGAATCCCAGGGGTTCAAACCGGAAGTAAAACTGCTTGCCGAGCGGCTCAACGTCAAGGAAAGTGAAGTCGTTGAAATGAGCCAGCGCATGGATAACTGGGACGTTTCCCTGGAGGCGCCGGTCCGCAGTGATTCCGAGGATGAACAGAAAAGTTTTCTGCCGCACGACGGTCCCGGCGTGGAAGAGATGGTGGCCAGTCAGGAAATGCGAGAGCGCCTTGCAGGAATTTTAGCCAAGCTCAGTTCCAAGCTCAATGAAAAGGAGCAGGTTATTCTGCATGCGCGTCTTTTGAATGACGAACCGCAAACTTTGCAGACCATTGCCGACGAATTTCATATCTCCCGGGAACGAGTTCGTCAGATTGAAGCGAATTTATTGAAAAAACTACGTAAACAACTCGAAAAAGAAATGCCTGATATCCAGGATTTTCTCAGTGGTGATGGATCAATCCTTGCCGCTGGACCGACAGATCAGCCGTCCTGATTCCCTCGCTCTTTTCGCTTTATCGTTACTATCTTCCCAAAGTCCTTTTCCATGAACGTACCTTTGCTTGATTTACGACCCCAGTTGGCTCCCCTGCGTGAACAGATGTTGGAGGCCATCACCCGGGTGCTTGATTCCACCGGATATATCCTTGGCCCTGAAGTAACCAGCCTTGAAGAAAAAATTGCCCAATATTCAGGCGCAACTTACGGAATCGGTGTCACCTCCGGTACGGATGCCCTGCTTGATGCCCTGATGTCTCTTGATATTGGTCCCGGCGATCTGGTGCTGACCACGCCCTACACGTTTTTTGCCACCATGGGCACGGTCCTGCGCGTTGGCGCGAAGCCCGTCTTTGTTGATATAGACAAAGACAGTTTTAACATGGATCCGGCATTGGCCGAAGAAGCGTTGCGCGCGGATCGGCAGGGTGAGCATCGCATCAAGGCGATGATTCCGGTGCATCTGTATGGCCAGTGTGCTGACATGCAGCGCCTGCTGGCGCTTTCCCGGGAGTACGATATCCCCGTTATTGAGGATGCCGCACAGGCCATTGGTGCGGAGTTTCCTTTTGAAGAAAATGGGCAGGTGACGTGGAAACGTACGGGCGGTATGGGTACCTGTGGCTGTTTTTCTTTTTTCCCGAGTAAAAATCTAGGCGGCATTGGCGATGGTGGCATGGTGGTCACTTCCGATTCCGAACTGGCATCTATCCTGCGTATGAACCGTAACCATGGAGAAGAGATTAAATATCACCACTCCCGTGTTGGTGGTAATTTTCGCCTCGACCCTATTCAGGCAACGGTCCTCTCAATAAAACTCGATTATCTGGAAAGCTGGCATGCAAGCCGTCGGGCAAATGCCGCACAATACGCCGAACTGTTCAGTCAGGCGGAGCTCGCCGGTGATCCGGTTGTTCTGCCAAAGGCGGTTTATGCGGATAAGCCCGGAGCAGGGCAGCACAATTACCACATTTATAACCAGTTTGTTATTCGCGTGCCCAAACGTGACGCACTCATGCAATACCTGCGTGACCATTCAGTGGGCTGTGCGATATATTATCCAGTGTCCCTGCACCAGCAGGAATGCTTGCATTTTGACAAAAGCTATATGACACAGTCTTTCCCGGTGGCGGAAGCGGCTGCAGCCACCTCTCTGGCACTGCCTATTTACCCGGAATTGACTTCCGAACAGCTTGCCTATGTGGTTGATACTATTGCAGCGTTCTATCGTGCCGAGTAAGGTATGAGAATGTTCCTCTTGCATTTTTGTTTATTGCATATGCTCTCGATGCCCGGTAAGTAACATTTGAGTTAATTCGAAGCAGTTGCCGCGTTTTTGTTATCCATGCGTGACGCTGCATATAAACATGAACTTTTTGAAAGCGTTGGGCGCCAATCCAACGCTTTCTTCTCTTTCATGCAGTCCTGCGGACTGCAATAGAAATGGCGTAGAAGGAGTGGAGAAAATGATTGAACGAATCCCGATGTCCTTGGAAGGGAATCGGCAGCTGCGGGAAGAGCTGGACCGGCTCGAACATGTGGACCGGCCTGAAATCGTCAAGGCAATTGAAGTTGCACGCGGTCATGGTGATCTTAGTGAAAATGCTGAATATCATGCTGCCAAGGAACGGCAAAGCCTCACCGAAGGACGTATTCTGGAGCTGAAAGACAAGCTCGGTCGGGCCGAGGTCATCGACTGCTCGAAGGTATCCACTGACCGCGCCGTTTTCGGTACCGTGGTCACACTTATGGATCTGGACACAGACACGGAAGTAACGTACCAGCTGCTGGGCCCGGAAGAGGCGGATGTCAAGAAGGGGTCTATTTCCGTGTGCTCGCCTCTGGGGCGTGCGCTTCTGGGCAAGGAAGTTGGTGACGAGGTTGTCACCAAAACTCCCGGTGGTATGCGCGAGTTTGAAGTGATGAATATCGCGGCAGCATCAGCCAAATAGTACGTAAGACGTATTGTAACAAAAAAACGAAGGACATCCGTGTAAACGAGTGTCCTTCGTTTTTAGCTTATGCTGACACGGACATCAGGTCGGATTTACCAGCAATCCCGACTGAAAGAGGCTGGTCATCTGCTCACTGATGACATCTGTTGTGAAGGAACAATCGCTGCCAGCATGCCAGCAACGGGAAATTTCGTCTAAAGCCCCAAAAATGACCTGCCGGACCACTTTGGGATGAATTTCTTTCCGGAAAACCCCCTGGTTTTGTCCTTCTTCGACAATTGAGGCTATAATGGATAAATATTCGTTGAAGGTGTTTTTACGGTAGTCGCGGATGAGCTTGCTGGTCTGACGCAGTTCAATGTGGACAACTTCGGCCAGGTATTTGTTTTTCTTCATCTCTTCCAGGTGGTTGGTGATGAAGATCTGCAATTTGACCTGGGGATCTGTTTCCTGGTCCAGCAAAGTGTTCACTTGCTCGATCAGTTTACCAATCTCCTGCTCAAAAACGGACAACAATATATCGAATTTATTATTGAAATAAAGATAGATAGTTCCATCCGCCACCTTGGCTTCCTTGGCGATATCGGAAATCCGGGCGTTAAAAAAACCTTTCTTTGCAAAAACTTTTGTTGCGGCACGGATAATTTTCCGGTGCTTGTCTGGTGATTTCATTGACAATCAAGTATGGCAAGGGGAAAAACAATAAAATGAATGAGTGCTCATTTATAATCTAACAGTTTTTTCCGCGAAATGTCAAGGGTAATGGCATGTGTTGGAGGGGATAAGAGCATGGTGTATACTATGTTCTTCTGGACGAACTTTGTTAAATTTTATTAAAAGACAGTGTTTCTCCATGGAGAGATGCCTCTGCTTAAAAAACGGATCGGAGGAGATTCGATGAATATTCTGGTCATTGGTGGTGGGGGGCGTGAACATGCGCTCGTCTGGAAACTCAAACAGTCAAAAAAGGTTGAAAACATATTCTGCGCACCCGGTAATGCCGGCATCAGAGAAATTGCGGAATGTGTTGATATCGCCGCCAATGATATTCCCAAACTGCTCGCTTTTGCGCAGCAGCAACACATTGATCTTACCATTGTCGGACCGGAAGAACCATTGACCAGGGGTATTGTCGACAGTTTCAGCAAGCATGGCCTGCGCATCTTTGGGCCGGACAGCCATGGCGCCATGCTTGAGGGCAGCAAGGCGTTTGCCAAAGATTTTCTCACCAAATATCATATTCCTACAGCTCGTTTTGAAGCGTTTACCCAGCGTAATACCGCCAAAAAATTTGTGGGCGCCATTGGGCTGCCCTGCGTCATTAAAGTGGACGGTTTGGCAGCCGGGAAGGGCGTTTTTATTGCCCAGACCATGAATGAGGCGGAGCAGGCCATTGATCATATTTTAAAAGACAAGGCCTTTGGTTCCGCAGGCAAGGAAATCATTATCGAAGAATTCCTGCGGGGTGAGGAAGCCTCTTTCATTGCTTTTGTTGATGGAACCACCGTGTTGCCACTGCCATCTTCCCAGGATCATAAGGCGGTCTTTGATGGTGATAAAGGACCGAACACCGGCGGTATGGGGGCCTATTCGCCGGCACCCGTTCTGACTGAGGCTTTGAGCAAACGGGTTATGGATGAGGTGATGCTGCCCACCGTCAAGGGGATGGCGGCGGAAGGGTATCCGTTTAAGGGAATGCTGTATGCCGGGTTGATGATTGATGGCGACAGAATCAATGTTCTCGAGTTCAATTGCCGTTTTGGAGATCCCGAGTGTCAGCCTCTACTTATGCGCCTGAAAAGCGATATTGTAGATATCTTCAATGCCTGTATCGACGGCACCTTGGACAAAATTCAATTGAATATAGACCCCAGACCCGCAGTCTGCGTGGTGATGGCATCCAAGGGTTATCCAGGTGCATATGCTGCCGGGAAAAAGATTAGCGGACTCGATAAAGCGCAGAAAATGAGAGACGTACAGGTGTTTCACGCAGGGACCGCTACCAAGGGAAAACAGGTGGTGACTGCTGGAGGCCGTGTGCTGGGCGTCACCGCGCTTGGCAATAGTATTCAGGAGGCTATTGAACAGGCCTACAGTGCTGTATCGGTCATTTCCTGGACCGAGTGTTTTTATCGTAAGGATATTGGCCACCGGGCTTTATCGCGCCTGCAGGAAAAACCCAAGACATTGGTTGGCATAGTGATGGGCAGTGATTCTGATCTACCGGTTATGAAAGCGGCCGCTGATTTTCTTGCGTCGCAAGGGGTGGGTTATGAAATGCTCATTACCTCCGCGCACCGTACCCCGGAGCAGGCGGCAACCTATGCACGTACCGCCCGGGAACGCGGCCTGCGTATTATTATTGCAGGTGCCGGTATGGCGGCACATCTGGCGGGTGTGATGGCAGCGCATACCACGGTGCCTGTGATTGGTGTCCCGCTGGACGCATCATCGCTTAACGGTCTTGATGCCCTGTTATCCACTGTGCAGATGCCCCCCGGTATTCCGGTGGCGACCATGGGCATTGGTAAGGCAGGAGCTAAAAACGCCGCAGTGCTTGCTGTGCGTATTCTTTCGTTAAGTGATGAAAAACTGCATGCTCAACTTGTGCGTTATGCCGAAGAGATGGCAGAACAGGTAGCCGCTAAAAATCAGGCATTGCAGGGGTGAAAAAGCCTGTAGTCGTTGACGACCAGACCCTTCGGCAGGCAGCTGATATGCTGCGTGCCGGAGGTGTGGTAGCCTTTCCCACGGAAACATATTATGGTCTTGCCGTTGATCCCTTTAATGAACGCGCGGTTGCGCGTCTTTATGAGGTCAAGCAACGGCCACATCAACGGCCCATTTTGGTACTTGTTCGATATCCTGAGGATTTATCGAAACTTGTTACCGATATTCCGCCGCTTTATGGCGATCTTATGCAATCATTCTGGCCCGGGCCTTTGACACTGGTTTTTCCGGCCAATGCACATTGCTCCCCACTTTTGACAGGTGGTACCGGAACCGTGGGCGTGAGGCAGTCGCCACATCCTGTAGCACGCAGGTTACTTGAGGTTTTTGGCGGCCCTATAACTGCGACCAGTGCCAATCTTTCCGGCCAACCGGCAGCGACCACTGCCCAGCAGGCAGCGCAATTTCTTGGTGATCAGGTGGACCTTGTTCTGGATGGCGGAGTGACGCCTGGTGGCTGCGGTTCTACTCTGGTGGGAATTCGTGGAGATACGCTGTATTGCGTGCGTCCCGGGAAAGTCGATTTTTCCCGGATAAAGCAACTGGAAGAAAAAATATAAAATAAGTATTGAATAGCGCTTGATTTTAGTATCAACAGCGCGCATGATTAATACCTACTTTACGTGTCACGTTTCAACCTGCGCAGTGAGACCGAAAAAGACCAGACATATCCATTAAAAGATTGATATAAATCGATCTTCCTTGGTGCGTGAGAAAAAGCATTGAGGGCGTGAACTGCAATTCGATGGTATCTCACACGTATTCATGCATAGTGAGCAAAATCTGCATTTTTTTGCTCAAAGTTTTTCAACAAATGGTTTTCCGATTTTACCAATTTTATGTCCCATCATTCTCCCAAAATTAATGCTCGCGGGCTGAGTTATCTGTTTAAATTTCGCCCGGTGCTCCGCTGGGTGTTTAAGCTTGGCAGCTCCCCACAATCCATAGCCGCAGGGCTTGGTTTGGGTATGTTTGTCGCGTTTACCCCTACCATCGGCATACAGATTATTCTGGCTGTCATTGTTGCAACGATTTTTAGGGTCAACAAGGCTGCAGCCATTGCCCCCGTCTGGATTACCAATCCCGTGACAGCAGCCCCGGTGTATACGTTTAACTACGTTATAGGTGCGCTCTTTGTCCCTGGACCGCCCATGTCTGAGGTTTCACATCTTCTGGTCAATATCAGCAAATCCATGTCTAAAATGCAGTTCTGGCAAATGAAAGAACAGTTTGACATGATACTGCATATCGGCAAGAGCATATTGATCCCCCTTTGCCTGGGGAGTGTTATCGTCGGGACGGTGTTGGGTATCCTGACGTACCTGATCTCTCTTAAGCTGCTTATTTTTGTTCTCAAGCGCCGCAGACAAAAACATCTGCTTTCCAAACATCGCTGAGCCTTACTCCATCCATACACAACAGGTGCCAGACCATGCAGCAGATCACGCTGGAAATTCTAGGGATGCCGCTTGATTTTGACCTGGCTCGTCAACTGGCCGACACTATTGCTCATCATGAGAATGACGATTGCACCTTGATCAGCTGGTACGATGGTCTCAACAACCGGCACTCACCTCAGGCCGTGTGCTGCGAAATCAAAGGATTACCGGGCTGGGAGGTCTATGGTCAGAACCATGGCGGCAGAGTCCGTATTTCATTCAATAATGATACGCTGGTGCTGATTTACTCGTGATCATCCAGAGGTAAATCCTTTTTTCCCGTAGGAATTGCAGGAATACGGCCAAAAAATCGCACCTGATCCCCCAGCCATTTGGCCAGATCGTCACTCAAAACACCACCCGGACAGCGCCATTGCCAATTGCCTGTTGTGGTGCCGGGTGTATTCATGCGGCAGTCATTTCCGTATCCAAGCACATCCTGCATGGGAAACATACAGAGATTGGAAGCTGAAGAAAGTGCCAGATAGATCAGATCCCGATGAAAGGAGCCTGCTTCCTGATCAAAACAACGGGCAAATTGTTTGGCCTGCTTTTTTGCCCCCGTATCGACATCAGGATTCAAGAACCAGCCTACCGCAGTGTCATTATCATGCGTGCCGGTATAAATAACGCTGTTTTTTTCCACATTATAGGGGAGATAGCTATTATTTGGATTTCCATCAAAGGCAAACAGCAAGATCTTCATGCCAGGCATCTGCAGATGATCGCGTAATTGCTTAACCGCGGGGGTAATCACACCGAGATCTTCGGCTATAATCGGCATATCACCCAGCCGTTTTTGCATGGCTGTAAAAAATGGCTCTCCCGGCCCCGGTTGCCAACTGCCGTTGATTGCTGTTTTTTCCTCAGCCGGTACAGACCAATAAGCCTCAAATCCGCGGAAATGGTCAATGCGGAGAATATCAACCATCTGAAAGTTATGGCGCAGCCGCTCTTCCCACCACTGCCACAGCCGCTCTTTTACCTTGGTCTTGTCCCAGGCATAAAGCGGGTTACCCCAGAGCTGCCCCTGAGCACTGAAATAGTCCGGCGGTACCCCGGCCACATGCGTGGGGCGCCCCGTAACCGGATCAAGTTGAAAAATATCCTGATGGGACCACACGTCCACGCTATCCAGGGCAACATAGATGGGAAGATCGCCAACAATGTGAATGCCATGTTCCCTGGAGACCTTGTGCAGTTGCTGCCACTGTTGCATGAAAAGGTATTGGGTGAACAGGTGAAATTCAATTTCCTCACTCAACTCCTTACGAACTCGCCGGCACTCTTCGTTATCGTGTCTGCGAATCGCGTCAGGCCATGCATACCAGGGGCTTTGTTTATATAGAGATTTCAAAGCCAAAAACATACCGTAATCAGTAACCCAGGGGGTTTCCTGAGCAAACTGGCGAAGCGTGTCCTGCGATTGCGGCTGTCTGGAAAACCGTTTCCAGGCACGGTGCAGTACAGTTTGCTTGAATGCAGCGACATCAGGATACGCCACCTGATAAGGGGAAAAAATGGTATCGGGAATTTCGGAGAGATCGAGGAGTTCCTGGTCCACGAGCAGTTGGGTGCTGATCAACAGTGGTGACCCGGCAAAGGCAGAAAAACTCATGTAGGGGGAATTCCCAAAGATGGGGGAGACAGGACCCATGGGCAGGATCTGCCAGCAACTTTGTCCAGCCTCATGCAGAAACCGTATGAAATCATAGGATTCCTGTCCCATTTCCCCGATGCCGTAAGGGCCAGGCAGTGAAAAAAGCGGCAGTAAAATACCGCTTGCTCTTTGCCTAAGAATACTTATGAATGTATAATTATCCATATTGGATTAACCTCTTGCGAAGATATGTCAGTCGTTTGAAAAGTGATTGTGCATTTTACCTGAAATAAAAGTTATGCATACCCTTGCTTTATTTGCTCTATTTTATACAATTTTTACCGTAAGGGTTCATCTGTAATTGCTTTTTTTTAGTCAGAGAGTAAAATAAAAAGTTCTTTTTTTGACTATTCACCACTTTTTGCATTGACACCGATGAAGGAGAAGGCACGTGCTTGCTGGTATAAAAAATGACCTTCTTGAGGCTGGAAAGGATGAGGGCTGTATCACTTTCCAGCATCTCAATGAACTCCTCCCTGATCAGGTAAAAGATCCGGGTGCCATTGAGGAATTATTTGATTTTCTCGGAGAAAACAATATCGAAATAGTCACCCAGGAAGAGTCGGGCAAGCGCAAGACCCTATCGGGCGAAGAATGGACCGGGAAAAAGAACGACGACGACGAAGCTTCCGCAGACTCTCTGCCTGAAAGTGAAGAGCACGAGTCTGAAGAAACCACCACGACCTACCTCCGGGAGATGGGGCAGTTTGATCTGCTGACTCCTGAAGAAGAGGCAAAATATTCCAAGACCATTCGCGAGGGCTTTGACGCCATTGTCGAAGCAATCCGCGAGAACGAGTCCGGTGTGCCGGAGATGAAAATGCTGGTAGAACGCATTGATCTGTGGCAGCGCCGTGATCCCACGCTTAAACCCAAAAAACAGCAGTTGAATTACATGCGTCATTGTGTGAACAATGCGCACCGAAATTACAAGGACAAGCGGGAACTGTTTGAGCTGGCAGCCAAAATTGAAGCATACAACCGTTCCATTGAATTTGCCAAGGATTCCATGATCCGGGCCAACCTGCGCTTGGTGGTTTCCATAGCCAAACGGTATATGCACCAGGGGCTTACCCTGGCGGATTTGATTCAGGAAGGCAACCTGGGCCTGATGCGCGCGGTTTTTCGTTTTGACTACAAAAAAGGCAATAAATTCTCTACCTATGCCTCCTGGTGGATTCGCCAGGCTATTACCCGCGCTATTCTCGACAAAACCCGCACCATCCGGCTGCCAGTGCACTTTCTCGAACTGCGCAGCCAGTTTTTCAAGGCCTTCTATTCGCTCCTTAAAGAGCTGGGGCGTGAACCCACTCCCGTGGAAATCTCCAAGATGACCGATCTGCCCATGGATAAAATCCTGGCTATTCTGGAGGCATCCCGTGAGCCGATTTCTCTGGAAACCCCGGTTGGTGATGATGATTCCACCCTGGGTGATTTCCTGGAAAATCAGGAGTCTGAATCACCCTATGATGCTGTGCAGAACCGGGAACTTGCCAATCGTGTCACAGAGGTACTCTCCACGCTTACCGACCGTGAGGAAAAGATCATCCGCCTGCGTTTTGGTATCGGTGAAAAAGCTGAATACACCCTGGAAGAAATCGGCAAACGATTCAATGTTTCCCGCGAGCGAATCCGCCAGATCGAGAAAAAAGCGCTTAACCGCCTGCGTCACTCGAGCCGTCGAGAGAAGTTACGGTTTTTCCTTGATTAATTTCCCTTGTTGACCAATTTTCCGAAGCCCCTTGATTGCCAAAGGGGCTTCTTTATTTTTACAGAAGGAGCAGACAGCAATGGATGCATTCATTGAAAAGGCTGGCCTTGGTCACATTCTTACCAAAATCCGTACTGGTGAGCGATTATCTCTGGAAGATGGAGAGCAGCTGTACCAGCATCCCAATATTCTTGCCGTGGGGGCGCTTGCAAATATTGTCCGCGAACAGAAAAACGGCAACAAGGCTTATTTTATTTATAATCAGCACATTAACTATTCAAATGTCTGCATCAATCTCTGTAAGTTTTGTGCCTTTGGACGTGAGAAGGGGCATCCACTTACCTATGAAATGAGTATCGAGGAGATTCAAAAAAAGGTACGCGAACGGTTGGATGAGCCCATTACAGAGATTCATATCGTGGGCGGTCTTCATCCTGAACTGCCGTTTTCCTATTATCTTGATATGCTCAAGGCGGTAAAAGAGGTGCGACCGGAGGTGCATATTCAGGCATTCACCTGTGTGGAAATTTATCATCTTGCCGAAATGGCAGGAAAATCTGTTGCCGATACGCTGGATGATCTCATCGCTGTGGGGTTAGGGTCCATGCCTGGCGGTGGTGCCGAGGTATTTAACCCGCGGATTCGCAAACTCACCTGTGAGCGTAAACTGCCGGGTGAGGGCTGGCTTGAAGTGGCCAAGACGGCACATAGAAAAGGGTTGCGTACCAATGCCACCATGCTCTATGGCCATATTGAAACGATTGCGG
This sequence comes from Desulfobulbus sp., assembly GCA_036746815.1. Classification (GTDB taxonomy): domain Bacteria; phylum Desulfobacterota; class Desulfobulbia; order Desulfobulbales; family Desulfobulbaceae; genus Desulfobulbus. The sequence continues at coordinate 1,394 of DAIODL010000001.1, read as the reverse complement.
AACGGCTGGAACATCTGGATGCCCTCAGAAAGGCGCAGGATGAAACCGGCGGATTTCTTGCCTTCATTCCTCTGGCTTTTCACCCCAAAAACACTGCCATGTCCGATCTTTCCGGTACCACGGGCATGGATGACCTGCGCAATATCGCAGTGGCGCGACTCATGCTCGATAATTTCCCGCACATCAAAGCCTATTGGGTCATGATTGGCCCGAAACTGGCGCAGGTCGCTCTTTCTTTTGGTGCTGATGACATGGATGGCACGGTCAAGGAAGAGGTGATCACCCATATGGCGGGCGCAGAAACGGAACAGGCTCTTGGTCATCGCACTCTGATTCGCCTTATCAAAGAAGCCGGTCGCGAGCCAATCCAGCGCGACACGCTGTACAACACCCTGGCGACCTTTTGAGCCATGCAAGCGATTATAAAAAAAATTGAGGCAGGAGAGCGCATTCATGGCGAGGAATTCCTCACACTTGCGCGCAAGGCCAGTCTGCTGGAACTGGGGTTTCTGGCCGATGACATCAGGCACCGCCTGCATCCGGAGCCCGTGGTTACCTACGTCATTGACCGTAACATCAACTACACGGATATCTGCATTTCCGGGTGTAAATTCTGTGCTTTTTTCAAAGCGCCCGAGGATGCCGCTGGTCAGGAACTGAACCGCGAAGAATTGGCACAGAAAATCAAGGAAACCCAGGAGCTGGGCGGTACCCAGGTGCTCTTACAGGGAGGGCTGCATCCTGACAAACCCCTTGAATATTATGAAGACATGCTGCGGTTCATGCACTCAACCGGCATTCACGTGCATGGCTTCTCGCCTCCAGAGATTTACCATTTCTCCCAGATTTCCGGATTATCTATCCATGATGTTCTGCAGCGGTTGATAGCTGCCGGGCTGGGATCCATTCCCGGTGGCGGTGCCGAGATCCTGAATAACCGGGTGCGGAGTGAACTGGCACCGCGGAAATGCAATGCCGACCAGTGGATTGCGGTCATGGAAGAGGCGCATCATCAGGGATTGCGCACCACCGCTACCATGATGTTCGGCCATATCGAGACCATGGAAGAACGCCTCGAACATCTGCAGCGGGTGCGGGACCTGCAGGATCGTACCGGTGGTTTCACGGCCTTTATTCCCTGGCCGTTTCAGCCGGATAACACCCCGCTTGCCGCAGCACGGAAGATCGAAAAGACCACGGCGGTTAACTACCTGCGCATGCTGGCCTTGAGCCGTATCTTTCTTGATAATGTGGATAATATCCAGGCTTCATGGGTCACGCAGGGACCAAAAATCGCGCAGATGTCACTCTTTTTCGGTGCCAATGACTTTGGCTCAACCATGATCGAAGAAAACGTGGTGGCTGCCGCAGGCGTTTCATTCAGCATGACCCGC